>JBBSCL010000656.1:0-2484 GCA_038250345.1 Leptolyngbyales cyanobacterium | reverse complement strand
GGGTTTGGCGAAAAGAAAACGCCGGAAGCTTTCATTAGCGCCTGTGATAAATTTATTTACACTGAAATTCTGCGTCAATTGCGCGACTCGTCTGAAAGTGATCTGGCTGAACACAAAGTAGATAAAAGCAGTGCTAAAGGTTCATTAGATGCAACAACTAGCCAGAAATTGAACAACAACAGTGCTTTGATTACGTTATTAAAAGATGCCTATGAAGCGGTTGATGAGGAGGATGGATGGGTTCATCTAGGAGTTTTTGGAGCGCAGTTGACAAAACTATCGCCGTCCTTTGATGCCCGAAACTATCACTACAAAAAGCTCAGCGAACTGATTCGAGCAATTGATTTATTTGAGGTCAGAGAAACGCCTCACAGTAAAAGTTCAACGGTTAAAGACCTGCACATTCGACTCAAATCCTAATTATGAACACTGCGTCCACGAAGGTTGCCATTGCGATCGCCCAACTCAACCCCACCATCGGAGACATTGCTGGCAACGCCCAGCAAATTTTAGCGGCAGCAAACCAGGCAGCCGAGCAAGGCGCGCAGTTGCTCCTCACTCCGGAGCTTTCTCTTTGTGGTTATCCGCCCCGCGACCTGCTGATGCATCCTGATTTTATCGAGTCAATGGCGATCGCCCTAAATCAGCTAGCGACAGAACTGCCCTCTCAGTTAACTGCTCTGATCGGCATCGTCACGGTCAACCCCCAAGCTAGCCAGGAAGGCGGCAAGCCACTATTTAACAGTATGGCTCTAGTGGCAAACGGACAGATTCAGCAAGTATTTCACAAGCGACTGCTGCCCACCTACGACGTGTTTGATGACGATCGCTACTTTGAATCGGGACAGGAAGCCAGCCATTTTTGGTTGTCCCCTAGCCTTCAAACCTCTAGCCCTCTCCACATTGGCGTAACCATCTGTGAAGACTTGTGGAACGACGAGGAGTTCTGGGGTAAGCGCAATTACCAGGTCAATCCGATCGCCGATCTCGCCAGTATTGGAGTCGATTTAATCATTAATCTTTCGGCATCGCCCTTTACCGCAGGCAAACAGCAGTTGCGGGAGGCAATGCTGAAGCACGCTGCCATTCGGTTTAATCAACCACTCATTTATGTCAACCAGGTAGGCGGCAACGATGACCTGATTTTTGACGGGAATAGTGCGGCATTTAATCGGCAGGGAGACTTGATCGGTCGCGCCTATGCCTATGCAACTGATTTGATGCTCGTGGAATATGACCTAGAAACGAAAAATTTAGTTGCCATGCCAGAGGATATCGCTCCGCCTCCTGAAAACGAAGATGCAGAAATTTGGGGAGCGTTGGTGTTGGGTGTGCGTGATTATGCCCGCAAGTGTGGCTTTACTAAAGCAGTGATTGGCTTAAGCGGCGGGATTGACTCCGCATTGGTTGTCGCGATCGCCGCTGAAGCCTTGGGCGCAGATAATGTCTTGGGTGTGCTGATGCCCTCCCCCTACAGTTCCGACCATTCTGTCAACGATGCGCTGAAGCTAGCGGAAAACCTGGGCATTCATACGCAAACCCTGGCAATTGGCGACCTGATGACCGGATACGACCACACGTTGGATGCAATGTTCACCGGAACTGAGTTTGGCATCGCCGAAGAAAATATTCAATCTAGGATTCGCGGCAACTTACTGATGGCGATCTCCAACAAATTTGGGCATCTGCTCCTATCTACGGGCAACAAATCTGAAATGGCAGTCGGCTATTGCACTCTCTACGGCGACATGAACGGCGGTCTTGCCGTCATTGCCGATGTTCCTAAAACCCGCGTTTACTCCATCTGTGAATGGCTGAATCACCGTCAGCTTCATCAACAGGACTTACGCAAATCAACCGAAATTTGCCCTCCAACCCCCAATTCTGGGGGAGCTAGAGATCAAATTCCCCCAGAATTGAGGGATTTAGGGGGCGAGTGCGTAAGTCCTAATCAACTCAAAACTAAAAACTCAAAACTCAAAACTACTATCATTCCCCCCAATATTTTGACTAAGCCACCCAGCGCCGAACTCAAGCCTGGACAGGTAGATCAAGACTCCTTGCCTGCCTACGAAATCTTGGATGATATTCTGGCGCGACTAATCCAAAATCAGCAAACGCCCGACCAAATTGTGGCAGCGGGACATGATCCGGCGATCGTCAACAAAATCATCCGCCTTGTCTCCCGCGCCGAATTTAAGCGGCGGCAGGCTCCCCCCGTCCTCAAAATCACCGATCGCGCCTTTGGTGTGGGCTGGCGAATGCCGATCGCCAATCGTTGGTTATCCAACACAACCGAGGCAAATGCGATCGCTCCTTTGCGATCGCGCCAATCTAAATAGTAGTGATCTTTTCCGCCCTCCTGTGTACCAATGTTCATATAGATAAGTTGTGGCGGATCAATGGGACAGTGATAAAGCGATCGCACATCTCCGCAAACATGGGATTGATTTTGCCAATGCAGTTGTCGCAACTACCAAACTC
>JBBSCL010000655.1:0-2484 GCA_038250345.1 Leptolyngbyales cyanobacterium | reverse complement strand
GTCCTCGGTGAAGATGTTTAATTCATGCAACTAACCAACATCCTCAGAAATACGCAGGAGCAATCTAAACAACTGCTGGAAATTGCTAAAACAGGAGTGGAACGGGCGATTCTCTTACAGAGAGGCTACGCCAACGAGGAGGATGAAGAACGGGCGATCGCTTGGATGAATCAGCAGCTTGAAGCATTGGGAGTTGATTTGGGATGAAACTCAAAAACATTAAAGTTCCTACCGATGAAATAGCCGCGCTTTGTCAGCAGTGGCATATCTATAAACTTTCCTTGTTTGGCTCAGTCTTACGAGATGACTTTACAGCAGAGAGCGACATTGATATTTTGGTTGAGTTTGAGGCTGGATTCACTCTCAAGCCTGTGAAGAGGAACTGATCATCTATCTAGTGCAAGGTAGACGATCGCGATTGTCAGGACTTCACATATTGCAAAATAGCACGAGCGATCGCTTGGGCAATTTTGCTACGTCCCGTCGCACTCGCCAGTCGAGCCGCATCTTCTGTACCCGTGACAAAGCCAATTTCCACCAGTGCCGCAGGCATCGGCGTATATCGAATGACGTAGAAATTTGCTTGCTTCACACCGCGATCGCGTGCGCCCAACTCTTGTAGCAAATTGGTTTGAATCATCCGAGCAAGCGCTTGTCCATCACCTGCGTAGTAATAGGTTTCAATGCCACTCACATCAGTCCGACTTGCAGTAAAAGCATTGGCATGAATGCTAACAAAAACATCGGCATTTGCTTGTTCTGCAAAGTCTACTCGCGGGGCTAATTCAACTTCCTGGTCACCCGATCGCGTCAATATCGCGTTAACTCCTTTCTGCCGCAGCAATGCCACAACTTGCTGCGATACTGCCAGCGTCACCTCTTTTTCCTGCAAGCCGCCAATGCCAACGGCTCCGGGATCGCCGCCCCCATGCCCTGGATCGATGACGACGGTAATGCCGCTTTTAGGAACAGGCATTGGGATTGGGTTAGGGTTGCGTGATGGGTTCGTAATCGGAGAAGGCTGCTTAGAAGGCACTTCGTTCGCTTGCACAGGCAAAATCGTCGCTTGCAAATTGTTGCGGTTCAAAATCTGTTGCAATTCGGTCGCTTTGCTTTGTTCCTGAAATATGCCTGCCTGCACGACACTCTGTCCATTCACTGTCGTCCGAAATGCACCCGGAACCAGTGCGGTCACACGAACAGCATTGGCACCGTTCACTATTACCCGATAGGCTAGATTGCCATTCAAAATTGAGGGTTGAGTAAGTTGCACCTCACTTGCTTGCACAGGTAAAACCATCGCTTGCAAGTTGTTGCGGTTCAAAATCTGTTGCAATTCGGTCGCTTTACTTTGTTCACGAAATATGCCTGCTTGCACAACACTCTGTCCATTCACTGTCGTCCGAAATGCACCTGGAACCAGTGCGCTCACACGAACAGCATCGGCACCGTTGACTGTTACCCGATAGGCTAGCTTGCCATCCAAAATTGAGGGTCGGGGAATAGGAGTAGGAGTGGTTCGATTGGGGATTGGCGGCAGTTTGCTGGGACTGGTCACCGTTGGATAACGGGGTGAGGTAGATTGTGGCAACGTCGGAATCACCACTGCCGAACCCGGCGATCGCGAATAAGGAAAATTTCCGCCTGTAGTCGGGGCATTAATCGGTACAGTGGGAACCACAAAAGAACCGGGAGCAGCCAAGGCGTTACTGGCGAATCCTAAAGGACTCAGGGCGATCGCGCTCCAAGCTATCAGCCGAAGCGAAGGAAAAATATGCATGTCGAATGTGTGAGGTGCTACTTGGATACAAACTCCACCGCCAGCACCAGATCCGGATAAAACCTGCGATCGCGTTCAAAATCAGGGTAGAGGCGAATTGCAAAGCGCCCCTACAGAGAGTATGAGATTCAATAAGGTCTGAAAACAGCGCCCGTTGTTCTTTTGAGTCAGTAGATTGGCAGAATCATTTAGTAACTACAGCTACCGCCACATGAGCGTTCACCCGCTCTATCACACTCGCTCGATGACTGGCTATAATCTCAGATGGCTTTACCCGCTCGTTTGCCCAAAATCGATAGATGCTCTTGGGTTTCAGCCGTGGGAATGTCAAGTTAGAGAGATATTATGACCCATTCTTTATCGATCAATCTAGCATTTTTGCCGATCGCGCCAACAGGATTAGCGACCTATGCGATCAATTTATTGCCACATTTGAAACCGCTTGATCCGGCTTTATTTGTGGCAATAGATCAGCCAGAGTTTGAATGTTATTCAGTGCCTAATAATCTGACCCATGAGCAGGGCAGAAAAGGGCATCTTTCTCGCTTATTGTGGACTCAGTTTCAAGCACCTAGGCTGTATCAAAAAGCGCGATCGCGTCTCTTATTTTCTCCCATTCCTGAAGCACCTTTATGGTCTACTTGTCGATCAATTGTGACGGTTCACGATTTAATTCCACTGCGGTTTTTTCGCAAAAATACGCC
>JBBSCL010000654.1:0-2485 GCA_038250345.1 Leptolyngbyales cyanobacterium | reverse complement strand
CGTGAGTCAGCAGATGATGCGGTTCATAGTTCAGATGATTTGCAAAAGCAGGTTCCAGTACCGCTCTTAGGCATGGTTCCAGAGTTGCTGTTTGACGCAACAGGTGATGATATGCCACTGCTGAGTTTGCCGTTTAGCAAGACGCGATCGCTCTCGCCAGGAATCGATCGCGTAATTCAGTGGCAGCCCTTTCGAGAATCGCTAGATTTGCTCTATCAAAACATTCAACTATTGAGTCGAGAACAGCCGTTTAAGTCGTTAGTGATTACATCTGCTTTAGCAGGAGAAGGGAAGTCTACGATTATTTTAGGATTGGCAATCAGCGCGGCGCGGCTTCATCAACGAGTGTTGCTGATTGATGCCGATCTGCGTCGCCCTAGCTTACATAAGCTGCTGAACTTGCCCAACGATCGCGGTCTTTCTAACCTGCTAACCAGCGATACGCCGATTCCTCAACAAGTGGATGCTCAACATTCCAACCTGCGGAGCAATATTTCAGTGGTGACTGCCGGACCCACCCCAATCGATCCCGCTAAGCTTCTAAGCTCACAGCGGATGCGAGAGGTGATGGCAACCTTTGAACAGAATTACGACTTGGTGCTGCTGGATGCTCCTCCAGTTCTGGGCATGGTGGATTCTATGCTGGTGGGAGCTTGCTGCAACGGCGTAATTATTGTGGGGCGCATCGAGCGAGTCACCCGTTCAGAGTTGACTCAAACGACTCAAATGTTGAGTCAATTAAATGTGATTGGAGTGGTAGCGAATGGCGCATCGCATCAAACTCGCAATGATAGGCACTACCAACGGTAATCAAGTCTGCTTCAGACTCTATGTAATTTACGACTTTTAGTCCCCTTTCACTTATGATTTACCTTCCTCAACATCTAAAGACAAACTATTTGATTCAGCCGATTGAATCTTGTGCGGCGGCTTGCACTTTGAGATGGAGACAGCGAAAGCTAGTGGTTCACGGTGCCGATGAAACGGCGATTCTGTTACCTTCGCTACACGATCAGGAATGGTTGACTAACTGTTTAGAGCGATCGCCCGTTGCTCTGGTTAAGCTCGATCTGGCGATCGGTGAAACAGGTTTAAAGTTTTGGGCAAACTCTTGCCATCAGGCAAAGAAGCCTGCTTATCTAAGGTTAGGCTCAACTCCCAATTTGCCTCAAAAACTCCGTCCTTGGAACTGGCAGCTTAAACGAATAATCGACTGGATGGCAGCAGTAATTTTGTTGATACTCCTTAGCCCGTTGATGTTAAGCCTAGCCGCATTGATGTTCGTTCTCTCTCCTGGACCGATTTTCTTTGATCAGTGGCGCGTTGGAGAACGAGGAAAACTGTTCAAAATCATTAAATTTCGGACTATGGTCGTGGGTGCAGAACATCTACATCATCAAGTCATGGGTAATCAGGCAGGCTTGCACAAGCTGAAACATGATCCACGGGTAACACCGCTCGGCTATTGGATGCGGAAATATAGCCTAGATGAACTGCCACAGCTATTCAACGTGCTGCTGGGGGAGATGAGCCTAGTGGGTCCTCGTCCATGGGCATTGTATGATGCAGTGCGAATTAGCCCAGACCTCCGACTACGGTTAAATGCATTACCTGGAATCACGGGTGCATGGCAAGTCCAGGGGCGATCGACGTTACTCGATCTGAATACTGTCAACTGTGACGATTTATCCTATCTCAATAGCTGGTCGATCCGGCAAGACTTTAAGTTTTTGTTGATGACCATTCCCAAAGTGCTGTCTGGGTTTGGCGCTTATTGAGTAACTCAATAAATCTGTTGATAAGGCATTTTGCAAAACATCCTGATAGATTCAAAACGATGCGCATATGAATTGAGTCAGTATGAGAAGGCAGAAGAGCAAACCACTGGGCTTAAATTAGGAAACTAGGAAAGATTTATGAAGTTAAAGTTACCAACTTTTGCACGTCGTTTGCTCAAGGCAACTAGCTTTTGGCAGGACAATCGTCTGATTTTAAGGGAACTTCGATACTTCCCTGGGATTGTGACTTTAGCGTTAATATTTCCACTGCTAGCAGCTATCTTTGAGGGGTTTGGGATTGGTTTTTTGCTAGCGTTTTTGCAAACCTTGACCAACGCAAACGCTGAACCTATTCGCTCTGGAGTGGAGTGGATTGATATTTGGGTCTTGGGAGCCAATGGATCAAAGCTAGATCAACTATTTCGGGTGTCGGCATTGATTCTCTTATCCACCTGGATTCGGGCAGTGTTTAACTACTTGACGGCGGTTTACATGGGGCTGGCAAGAATTCGCCTGGTCGATCGCCTTTATCGCCAAATTTTTGAGCAACTGCAATCCTTAAGCCTGAGTTTTTTTGGACAAACGCAGGTCGGAAGTTTAGTAAACACGCTTACGTCGGAGGTGGGGCAACTTCAAAACTTTATCGGCTCGTTTAGCTTTCTGTTTACCAAAGGGTTGGTGCTAGTCATCTATGCCGCGATCGCCAT
>JBBSCL010000653.1:0-2491 GCA_038250345.1 Leptolyngbyales cyanobacterium | reverse complement strand
TTGACTGCCACAAGAGATTTGCCTTCCCGATCCAAAATTTCGAGAATTTTCAGCTTTAGATCATCGATTTGGGGCGTTCCGGCACTAAGCTGAGCCGCAACCCGACCATCTGCACGACGTACTGCTTTTGCCACCAGTGGAGATGCCGCCGCCATCACAATCTCATCGGGTGAGAGCAGTTCTTTCACCCGCTCATCCCGAATTTTGTGGTAAATCATTTGGCGATCGACATCGGGATATTGGTCAATTTTATTGAACACTAGGATGATCGGCTTGCTGGCAGTCCGCAAAGCTGATAGCGCCTGGTATTCTACTTTGGTCATGTCCCCCGCAATGATAAACAGGATCAGGTCGGCTTGTTGGGCAACCTGTCGCGCCAATGCCTCCCGCGCTTCTCCATCCACTTCGTCGATACCCGGAGTGTCGATCAACTCAATCTTAGAGTTGCCGATCGCGTTTACCATCACCCGCGTCAAGGATTGCTCACTGCCCGCGATCGCTTCATTTGCCACAGTCCAATTGGCAGTTTGGCGGATCTGGGTGACTCCATGAATCGCCCCCGTCTCAAATACCGCCTCACCCAGCAGCGCATTCAACAGAGAAGATTTGCCGCGCCCCACCATGCCAAAAGCTGCAATGTGAACAATCTGGCGATCGAGCTTATCCAGCATCGACTCTAGCCCGGTGATTTCGGGTTCTAATCCTTGGCGCTCTTGAGTAGTCAAATCCAATCCTGCTACCAAATCCCGCAGAGCAGTTTGCGCTTGCCGATAGTTAAGCTCGCCTTGAATGGTGTCAAAGCTGTGAATGGCTTCATCTAACTCTTGATCAGTCAAGGATGGAACATGATTTAAATTGGGTGAGTCAGGCATGGAGCAATGGGGAAGAGGGTGCGATTCGTGAAACGTTAGTGAAGCTTTCCATAGGACTCCCTACGGGAATCGCGGTTTATACAATTTTCTTCCATCCTAATAACTTACTTGTCGTTTTAGGTTAATGTTGACTGAATAAGGCTATTTGCGGTAATAGATTGAGATCTGTGCAGAAAAGTGAGCGCAAACAGAGCAGGCGTAAACCGATAGATGTCATATTTTAAGAGAAATTCAAAACTCGCAGTCGAACGAGTGATGGCTAACGATTTTGAAACGAATCGTCGCGATTCCCGTAGGATCGTTTCACGAATCGCAAAATTAACGGGGTTTTTGATGGAACTTCAAGAGAAAATTAAGCGACAACGAGTTCAGCATATTGTGGAAAGCTATCATTTAGATGGAGATGCTGAGTCTTTTCAAATAGAACTAGAAACTCTGTTAGTGAACTATTCAACGCCTTTGGTAGAACTGGCGCTAGTTGAAACGTTAGTAACCCATTGGCTCAAGGTGCCTTTATTGCGCGGTCAGGAGTTTTTGGCAGAGGTGAGCAGCCTGTTAAAAGAATGGGAGCATCGCATCCTCTTGAATGAAGCTGGCGAGGATCAGGCGATCGCGTGTGTGACCGCAGCCCAGTTCCATCAAATTACTGGCTTAGATCCTACGCCAATTTTCGGCGCTCCAGCCAGATCTTCAGTGCCTGCCAGCAACCCTGTTGGTTAATCAAGTGACTTAAAAAACAGCTTACTTAAGAGGTTAGTGGTGATGTCTAAATCTTCAGTGGGCGACTTTTCAGTGGGCGATCGTGTGCGCCTGATCAGCGCCCCACCTTACGTCAAGACTGCTGACCCGATGCCGACATTGCGCTCTGCTGAACTGATCGCGGTTGGCGAAGAAGGCATTATTCTCGATCGCCGCCCTGGCAACTATTGGAGTGTGCGCTTCACCAATGGAGCTTTTTTGCTGGACAGCCAATATCTAGAACGGCTGTAGAATTCCGTAGAAACCGCGATCGGCACGATTCCTAAAAAAAACCTCAAACAAGGGCTTTGAGGGTTTTTCTTGATGAAAAGTTTAAACATATTGCTGAAGCTTTACAAAGTTTCCACTAACGATTTATGTAAATCTGCCACAACTTTGTTATCAAAAAAACACAGTTAGGGCAGAATAGCTATGCCAGTACGGGGTTATTCGCCATGCCAAACACCGCAGGAAACTCTTTAGCCACATCCACGCCGCTAAAGCTCCTTTCCAGTGCCCAAAGCTTCCAAGATCTCGTCACACCCACCGCCAATGATTACTACCACTTTTCTCTAACCACTCAAAGCAGTTTTAACCTTTCCCTCACTGGGCTGGATGCAAACGCAAATGTTGCCTTACTAGATAGTACAGGCAGCTTAGTCACGATTGATGGAGTTGAGCTGAGATCGACCAACCAAGGTCGATTTGCTGAATCAATCAACACAGTTTTAGATCCTGGTGTTTACTACATCCAAGTTGCCCCTGGCATTAATACCCCGACTGCCAACTACACCCTGACCCTATCTGGGAGTAGCAAGCTAGAGTCAGCCGATCTGATTTGGCGCAATATCCTCAGTGGTGAAGATGTTTTTTGGGGATTA
>JBBSCL010000652.1:0-2495 GCA_038250345.1 Leptolyngbyales cyanobacterium | reverse complement strand
TACTACTTCTTAAAGGAGATTGAGTTTGGGCGAGATGGCGACTTTAACGAAACTCGCTTTATCAATATCCTCAATGCTGAACTGGCGAATGATTTAGGCAATTTGCTGAATCGTACACTTAAAATGGCGCAAAAATATTGTCAGGGTCAAATACCTGAGCCAACAGAGGCAGGCGGAGACAACGTTCTTGCCCTATTGGGGAATACTTTGGGCGATCGCGTGACTCGCGCTTATGAGGCGCTTGCTTTTAGCGAAGCCTGTGATGCCATCCTTGCTTTGGTGCGATCGGGCAACAAGTTCATTGACGAACAAGCGCCTTGGACTTTATATAAACAAGGAAACCAAGCCGCCGTTGAACAGGTCATCTATACCGTATTGGAATCAGTTAGACTAGCCGCCTATCTGCTGTCGCCAATCATCCCCAACATTAGCAATGCCATTTATCAGCAGTTAGGGTTTTCAATCAACTTTGCGAATCAACAAACTGAATCTGCACCATTTGATGTTCATTCCAAGTGGGGAATACTTTCTACAGGGCAAACTCTAGGTGATCCCCAGCCCGTATTTCAACGCCTAGAACTTTTAGAGCCTGTTTCTTAGCGATTAAAAAATGATAGATTGCTACGAAATTTCCTTGTCATAATTAATTTTCATAAAAAAGAGTCAATACGCCATGTTAGATAACACTTCCAATTTTGAAATGAGTGAATCGGTCTTCACGCCCCAGCAAGTATTAGAAAATCGGGGACGAGTTGCCATTTTTATTGATGGCTCCAATCTCTTCTATGCCGCGTTGCAACTGGGGATCGAGATTGATTACACAAAGTTACTATGCCGTTTAACTGGCGGATCGCGGCTGCTGCGATCGTTCTTTTACACCGGGGTCGATCGCACCAACGAAAAGCAACAGGGTTTCTTGTTATGGATGCGGCGCAACGGCTATCGGGTGATTTCCAAAGATTTGGTGCAGTTGCCTGACGGCTCCAAAAAAGCCAACCTAGACGTAGAAATTGCGGTAGACATGATCTCGTTGGTGGGATCGTATGACACCGCTGTATTGGTCAGCGGCGATGGCGATCTTGCTTACGCTGTAAATGCGGTTAGCTACAGGGGTGTGCGGGTAGAAGTGGTAAGCCTCCGGGCAATGACTAGCGACAGCTTAATCAATGTTGCCGATCGCTACATTGACTTAGACGGCATTAAAGAAGACATTCAAAAAAACCCTAGAAGCTATACCTATCGTCCGCTTTCAGGCATCGGAGTAGTGGATGGTGACCTTGAATAAAGCCAGTGCTGCATTAGCCTAAAGCCCACAATTGAGGGCGGCGCTTGATCCCCGCGAACTTTTTGTGGGCTTTCGTAGTCTTTAATTTTTATAGTCTATGACCAAAATTGCTCAGGCTGGGTTTACTTAGGAGTTTGCTTGTGTCGTTCTCTTTCTTTTCATCGCAGCGATGGGTGCGGCTTGCCCTTGCTCTTCTGATTGGTGGGTTGCCTTTTGCAGCGATCGCCTGTGGCGGGCAAAGCCAAACCGAAAAACAGCTTGCCAAAGAAGCCAAAAACTTTGAGAAAGAAAGTTTTGATACCGATTTAACCTTTAACTTTGTCACCTTAGAGGAATTTGACCAAAAAGGGCGGCTGTGGTGGAAGGTGAAGGCAAAGGAGGCAATCTACAGCAAGGATAAAAAAAACGCCCAGATTAAAGATCCGAAAGGCGAATTTTTCCAAGATGGCAAAGCAATTCTCAGGGTGTCCGCACAAAGCGGCGAAGTGCAACAAGATGGTCAGCGTATTTTTTTACGGGGAAACATAATAGCAACCGATCTGCGAGATGGCTTGGTCATTAAGGGCAATGAGCTAGAATGGCGACCCAAAGAAGATTTGATTCTCGTGCGAAATAATGTGACAGGGACTCGTCAAAAGATCGTAGCAACCGCAAAAAGCGGCAAATATTTGACCCGCGCTCGTCGATTGGATCTAGAAGGAAACGTGGTTGCCGCATCGAAAGACCCTAGCTTTCAGGTGACCACCGATCGCCTCGCTTGGCTGGTGGAAAAACAAAAACTGGTCGGCGATCGCCCACTCCAGATGCAGCGCTACGCAGGCAAAACAGTCACCGATCGCGCCAATGCTTCTAGTGGTGAAATGGATATCAAAGCAGAAACCTTGACCCTGAAACAATCAGCGCAACTGAATATTGCCGATCCGCCGATGCAGGTCAGCGGCAACCAAATTCTTTGGAAAATCAAAGACCGAAAAATTTCTTCCGATCAGCCCATTACATTTTTCAACAGCAAAGATAATGTGACGCTGGCAGGCAACCAAGGTGATTTAGATCTGACCACAAGAGACTTAAACCTAGTTGGCAACGTCAGTGGAGGGGGCGGATCGCGCCAATCATCGCTCAAATCCGATCGCCTGAAGTGGAATATGACCACCCAAGCGTTTGAAGCGGAGGGGAATGTGGTCTATCGCCAAGCAAAACCTCCAATCAG
>JBBSCL010000651.1:0-2496 GCA_038250345.1 Leptolyngbyales cyanobacterium | reverse complement strand
CCCAGAAGTGCTTTATTTTGCCCAGATGGCAACCAAGCGCGGTAAGTCAGGGAGCCGCACCACCATTTTTTCGGACGATCGCGGTCGCTATATCAAACCCGTGTTGCCCAAAGGAAAAGTGCGCCGCGTCGCCGTAGATGCTACCCTCCGAGCCGCTGCACCCTATCAAAAATCGCGCCGCCAGCGCAGTCAGGACGCACAAGTAAGGAATGAAGATCTGAACCTCGTACCTCGCACCTCATATTCTGCAACCCAAAAACGAGTGTTTGTCGAACCAGCCGACATTCGCGCCAAACGGCTTGCCCGCAAAGCCGGGGCTTTGGTGGTGTTTGTAGTCGATGCCTCTGGTTCAATGGCGCTAAACCGGATGAACTCGGCAAAGGGAGCCGTGCTGCGATTGCTGACGGAAGCTTACCAAAACCGCGATCAGGTGTCTTTGATTCCGTTTCGGGGCGAACAAGCAGAGGTGTTGCTGCCCCCCACACGATCGATTGAAGCGGCAAAACGGCGACTCGATCGCATGGCGTGTGGCGGCGGATCACCGTTGGCACATGGATTGACCCAAGCGGTGCGAGTGGGCATGAACGCGCAACAGTCGGGCGATATTGGGCAGGTGGTGATTGTGGCGATTACCGACGGGCGCGGCAATATTCCCCTAGCGCGATCGCTGGGAGAAGTGATGGAAGAGGGCGAAAAGCCCGACATCAAAGCAGAACTGCTAGACATTGCTAGAAAAATTCGGGCGATCGGCTTTCAGCTACTCGTGATTGACACAGAAAACAAGTTCATTTCTACGGGATTTGCTAAAGAACTCGCGACGAATGCTGGGGGAAAGTACTATCACCTGCCAAAAGCAACCGATCAAGCGATCGCGTCTATGGCAAGAAATGCCATCTCAGACATGAAATCTCGGTGACTTACCCAACACTGACCAGACTATTGAGTTATTGCCTTCCAATAATTCGGCTTACCGAAATCGATACATCAGGGAACGCCACGGGTGAGATCGCGCCTCCTGATAAAGTTTGCTCAGAGCGGTACTCGCCATCGTTTGGCGAACGAAACACGATTAATACTCCTTCCTGAATGTTGACTACCCAGTATTCCTGAATTCCCGCCGATGCATAGATTTTGGTTTTGGTTCCTAAATCCTTGGCTAAGCTTGAATCTGAATACTCAATCAGCCAAAAGACATTCCCCGCATAAGGATGCTGCTGCAAGTAGACGGAGCCTAGCGGCTGCACTATGGCAATGTCTGGCTCTGGCTCTGATCTGTCACCCAAAGTGATTGGTTTGGCTTCTCTGATTTTTGCTCGATCGCCTAACACCTCAGACAAATAATCACCTGACTCATCGCTATAGTAAGCGTGCAATGTCCCTTGTGGAGCCATTTCAGTGATCACCCCTTCTAATAGCTCAACGTTGCGCCCATCCAAAATTCCCGCGTCGATCATGCGGTGATAGTCGTCAACTTTGAATTTTGCAACTGCCGCTACCATCGCGATCGCTCTCCTTACTTGCCTTTGCTAGTGGTGGATGTAGGGATAATTCCTTGTTCCTTAGCTCTCTTTAAGGCTCTTTCAATCCACATTAGCTTATGACTTTGAAAAATTGAGAGCCGAGCTAGATTTATTTCACTTGAGTGACGCGCCAGCTTAATTTGAGGTTGATCCAAAAGTTCCACAGGGTAACAAAAGCGATCGCCATTAGTTTCCCTACATAGGGATTAACGTGTAGCCAATTAACAAATAGATTCAGCAGCAGCACATTCAAAATCAACCCCATGGTGCAAACGATATTGAATTTCAAAAATCGCTTAATCACCAAACGTTTCTGTGGCTGCTGTTGAGAGAGATCGCCAAAAGTCCAGCGATCGTTCCAAATAAAGTTATTCAAAATGGCAAGTTCGGCTGCGAAAATCGCGCTGCGAGTCAGCCCGAAGCCCAGCACCCCAAACAGCAGGTAGAAAGTAGTCATGTCTACCGCTAAGCCACTTAGCCCCACCACCCCAAACTTGAGAAAGCGCTCCACTGGAAAATTGAGCTTACGCCCCAACCGACCCAGCCGACCCGAAGAAATTCGCAACCTCACCAAATGCCGCAGGTAATCAAAATACTGTTTCCAGGTGACTTTGCTTTCACCTGCTTCGCGCTCTTGGAACACATAGCCCACTTCAGCAATTTCCGCGATCGCGCCCCGTCCCAACACCTCAATCAAAATCTTGTAGCCTACTGGATCAAGCAGTTCTCCGGCGATCGCGCCCCGTCTCACCAGAAAATAGCCACTCATCGGATCGGAAACCCGGCTCACGACCCGTGGCAACACCATTAAACCCAGTAGTTGCGCCCCACGAGATAAAAAACGCCGACTCGCACTCCATGTACTTACCCCGCCGCCCTCCACATGACGGCTAGCAACTGCAAGGTCGGCTCCCTGCTCCATTGCCGCCAGCAGTTGCAGCAGCGCTTCAGGCGGATGCTGTAAATCTCCATCGAT
>JBBSCL010000650.1:0-2508 GCA_038250345.1 Leptolyngbyales cyanobacterium | reverse complement strand
TGATCGCCCACGCTACCTACATCAGCCTCGACAATCTTGATGCCGGCGATCGCTTCCTTTATGCCGCCGAAGTCACCTTCCAGCGCCTTGCCGAATTGCCCGCGATCGGTAAACTCAGCGGCTTTAGCAACCCGAAACTCGCCCAAGTGCGTCAATTTCCCATCAAAGGCTTCAACAAATACATCATTTTCTACCAAATTCATCCCGAAACAGTAGAAATTCTTCGCGTCCTTCAGGGTTCACAAAATCTAGAATTCATCCTCGAACAGGAGCCTTCCCCATGACCGAAGCCTCAAACTATAACTTTCCAAAAGCCGAAAAAGTGCATTCAAGTTTGGTGCATCAATTTGAAAGCAGCGATGGCGATCGCGCTATCCCTGTTATTCAAGCTAACTGCTCAATATCGAAACATTGAACGCTTCTAATTCTGCCCTTAATCTGGGTGGCACAATTCAAGGTGATCAAGCTGTGAATCAAAGCCACGAACCCAAACCTTAAAATAGAACTGTAGAGACAGCGATCGCCATGCAAATTACCCTCGACCTCCCCCAAGACCTCCAAGCCAGCCTCACTGAGCAATCGACCCAACTCAACATCTCGATCGAAACCCTGATCTTGCACGCCATCAGAACCTACACAAAATCGCCCGAAATCCCTGACCCTGACGACGACCCAACTGAAACGGTTATAGAAAGTATTCGCCAGGGCTGGCACGAGGCGATGACCGGACAAACCCATCCGATCGCCCAACTATGGGATGGGATAGATGCCGACTGAGCCACCCATCATTCAGGTTGAATTCACCTCCCGCTTTCAGCGCGATGTCCATACCCTCGCCAAACGCGATCGCAGTATTCGCGATGACATTCAACGGCTGATTGAGCAGCTTAAAGCTGTTTTTGCCCCCCTCGCCCCCCAAAATTGGGGGAACAAGAGTCAAAGTCCCCCAGAATTGGGGGATTTAGGGGGCTTACATAATCTGTAAGCGTGGTGGATTCATTTGAGAATAGCTGTAAAGCGGGAGAAATCCCTGGTGATCAAGTTCCTAGATTGGAATACACGGTTTTCAAAGTCAGAGTCAGAAACAGCAACATTCAGAAAGGTAAAAGCGGCGGGTATCGTGTCATTTACTATCTCAAAACCCTTGACCGCGTTGTGCTTGTGACGATGTACGCCAAGTCAGACCAAACCGATTTCGTTGTCGAAGAAGTTCGAGATATTCTTTCGCAGTATGAACAGCAGTCTCTTGAATCAGAGAACTCAGCAGATTAGTGCTCCAGCGATCGCACTTCCCATATCCTCTCAATAAACCAACCCGCAAAAATGGCGCAAGTGGGTCGATTTGTTTAGCGTTGTGTTTGCGGGTGGTTTGGAAGCCGTCAAAGTGGTGGCTCCAATCTTAGGAATTCCGATCGAAGTGGGCAAGCGCTTGTATGAAATGAGCGATCGCAACCGCAAACAACTCCCAGGCAGGTAGCCTCAAAGGATAAGCGGGTAAAAGCACCGTGCTTCCAGCAAACCCAAGCGAAGCTTTCCACAGGAATCCCTACGGGAATCGCATCATTGAAATGTCTGAATTCATCAGCAAAGCTTGTTAGTATTTAGCCGTTGCCCTTTTTTTACATAATTCCAGTTTTCCGGTTTGCAATTGAAACGCGGCAGATGATTTTCTGAAAAGAGCAACACTTCTTTGTCCTGGAACTCAAAATTCAAAACTCAAAGCTCAAAACTGTATTACCCCGTGGCAGATCCTTTTTTTGATGATCCTGAATTTATCCCGTTGACGCGCACCCAAGTGCTAATCGCTATGGGAGTAACCGCGCTGCTGCTGCTGCTGGTTAGCAAACTGTGGGTCAATGTTGGATCGGGGCTAATGTTACCGATCGCCTGGTCTAGCGAACATGCTCTGATTGGAGTTGGGTTAGGCGTTGGCATCACTCTAGCCAGTTCAGTCATTTATGCGCTGTGGGCTGAGTATCGTCAGAGCGCCGACTACTACCTGAAACTGGTCTTAAAGCCGCTAGTATTTCCTGACATCATTTGGTTAGGCTTGCTGCCGGGACTCAGTGAGGAACTGCTGTTTCGCGGGGTGATGCTGCCTACCTTTGGGTTAGATACCGCAGGCATTCTGTTTTCGAGTCTCTGTTTTGGCATGTTGCACCTCAGCAGTTTCAAACAATGGTCGTATGTGGTGTGGGCAACGGCGATCGGGGGAGTGCTGGGAGTTAGTGCCCTCATGACCAACAATTTGCTGGTGCCCATTTTGGCGCATATCACTACCAATTTCATTTCTGGCTGCCTGTGGAAATGGCGCGGCTTCAAAGATGATGTTGCATAAAGCGATTGTCACAAAGATGGGGACACGCCTATTTTTTGAAATGCGATCGCTGCTTAGGATCATGGATTTAATACCATCGAACATTCCGGCTGTACGGGCGTAGCATTCGGTAGATGGTTCTGCTTGAGTTGCAAAGATTTTTGCCCGTATGCTGCGCCCCTACCAAATCT
>JBBSCL010000649.1:0-2518 GCA_038250345.1 Leptolyngbyales cyanobacterium | reverse complement strand
TTTCCCTGGAAAAGTCGGGGTTTTACGCTGATGCAGTTGAGGCAATTCGAGGCAGCACACGAGAATTTTGATCAGGCGCTTGTGCTTCAGCCTGACAATGCAAGTGCTTATTACAACAAAGCTTGCTGTTATGGTTTGCAGCAAAAGATTGAGTTAGCGATTGAAACCCTGCAACATGCCATTGCCCTGGATTCCAAGTGTCGAGATATGGCAAAAACAGACTCCGATTTTGATGGTATTCGAGACGATGAGCGGTTTCAGGCAGTGATTGGGGAGTAGGCTATGGGGCAATAGATTGCTCAAGCGGTGATAGCCTCAGGAATGCTCAATGAAGAGGCGATCGCGAAGCGCACGATTCGCCTCACCGTAACCCAAATCAGAGAAGATCAAAGAAAAGAGTGCGATCGCCAATTACTATGCCATTTTCTGTGATCCACTAGCTACTGCGTTAAAATTGTCCATGGTCTTCGAGGGTGATTTCAAAGATATGGCAGACCGTTCTATCTCACCTTCAGCTTCTCTCAAATTGCTGCTTGACGAAATTGAGGCAACGCCTAGAGAGTATTGGGCAGATTTACTGGATACTTTGCGCCAGTTTCGACAGAAAATTCCATCAGCCATCCCATCGGTTGTTGATCCTGAACAAGCACGGAAAAACCAAGCAGCGATCGATCTTTTAGACTCATGGTTGGATGATAGTGAAGATGCATCGGAACATCAGCAAGCTTGGGAATTTCTGAAAACTGCTCTTGATCAAGATCGATTGTCCGATCGCCCCTTATTTCCGTGAGTCGTTTGATTTTGCTAGATTCTGGTCCACTGGGAATGGTCACGAATCCCAAAGCCAAAGGCGTTCCCCTTGATTGCCAGCTATGGCTAAAATCCCTTTTACAACGTGGAGAACGGGTTGCCATTCCCGAAATCTCAGATTACGAAGTTCGCCGCAAACTCCTTCGTGCAGGCTTGTTGCGAAGTCTGCGTCGGCTTGACGCTTTGAAACAAACTCTCGATTACATCCCGATTCAAACAGATACGATGCTTCTAGCGGCTGAGTTGTGGGCAGAAGCGAGGAAAACTGGACAGCCTACCGCAGATGCCAAAGCGTTAGATGGGGATGTGATTCTATCTGCTCAAGCCCGTCTGCTGGGCGATGAGATAATTGTTGCAACAACGAACGTAGCGCATCTATCTCGGTTTATCACAGCTTTGGATTGGCAATCCATTGAATGAGGTTTTTGTTACTCTTCTTTGATCAAATTTCTATGGCGCTGGCTGTGGCTGTGGACTTGCTGGCTGCATCGGCAACTTTGAGGGTGTAGAGACTGGCTTCTGGGGTGACATAAAGCGGTGTGCCAAGAGTTAAGTGATCTAGCACCATCGCGGTGTCTTTGGCAAACAGTCCGCGCCGACTGCCGATCGCGATCAGCACTCGATGCGGGTGATGGTATCTTTGGGTATTGCAATCAGCAGTTAAGCGGTATTCAGTAAGTAATAATCGAAAAAAACACATCTCTAGTAAATAGTTATGACTGAGTTGCTTGAACAGGCGATCGCCCGATTAAAAACCCTGCCTCCTAGCGATCAAAATGCGATCGCAACCCTGATTTTAGAAGAACTCGAAGATGATCAGCGGTGGGATGAGTCATTTGCGCGCTCCTCGGATTTGCTGTCTAAACTTGCAGCCGAGGCGATGGCTGAATATCATGCAGGCAAAACTCAGGAATTAGATTCAGAAACATTGTGAAGTCTCGTACAACCGTTCAATTTCGTCAAATGTTTGCTGAACTACCAGAGCAGATTCAGGAACAGACTCGCAGGGCGTATCGGCAATTCAAGCAAGATCCTAAATATCCCAGTTTGAGGTTCAAGAAAGTTCATCCCAAACTGCCAATTTATTCTGCACGAATCAATCGAGACTATCGGGCAGTCGGTCAATTAGATGAAGACACGGTAATCTGGTTCTGGGTCGGTTCTCATGCAGAATATGACGTACTACTTGATCAGCTGTAGAAACGTCAGCTAAAAACGTTCAGGCACCCGACCTTATTTTAGGCTATCTGTGAGATCGAAAGGTTCTCTGCGATGGTGATGGGAAACGTTAGCAATACATACGCTGAGGCAGGATCAGGGCGAAGGAAATCTATGTTCGCCTTGCCACTATTTATACTTATTGGAAATCTAATTTCTTAGAAGAAGTGCGAAGTCATTTGTTACTCTCTTATTATCAAATTTCTATTGCATTGCCTGTGGCTGCGGACTTGCTGGCTGCATCGGCAACTTTGAGGGTGTAGAGACTGGCTTCTGGGGTGACGTAAAGCGGTGTGCCAAGAGTTAAGTGATCTAGCACCATGGCGGTATCTTTGACAAACAGCCCACGCCGACTGCCGATCGCGATCGCTTCAGTGCCCTCCGCCCGAATCAGGGTTCCCTGCTCTCCCTCAAATATCAATGCTCCGGTTTTGCCCTGCACTTCAAAGGTGCGAGTAGCTTGCCAAAGTGCTTCTCCTTTGCCATAGGT
>JBBSCL010000648.1:0-2523 GCA_038250345.1 Leptolyngbyales cyanobacterium | reverse complement strand
CTGGATAAAGGTTTGAATCGCTTGGTCATATTGAGTGCCAGCGATTTCGAGTAAATCATTGTGATCGGCTCCAGCGATCGCCACTAACCGCTTGGGCGATCGCACTTGGCGCATTAAGGTTTCGCTATGGTGCAATGGAATCAGCCGATCTTGGGTGCCGTGCAGAAACAACACCGGACAGCGCACTTTGCCGATTTTGCGGAGGTTATCGAAGCGATCGAAAGGCACGATCGCAATCCGGGTGATCACGCGAAAGATGCTGGTGAATGGACTTTCTAGAATTAATCCGGCGATCGGTTCGCGGCTGGCGATTTCCACACTGGTGCCGCTCCCCAGCGATCGCCCATACAGAATAATTTGACTGGGTGAAATGCCGAGCGTCTCAGTCAAATAGCGATACGCTGCTTCTATATCTTGATAGGCATTTTGTTCAGAGGGACTGCCCTGACTGGTGCCATAGCCGCGATAGTCGTAGGCAAAAACTGAGACTCCTAAGGTTCTCAGATGTTCTAAGCGTTGGCGAATGCGTCCCAAATCTTCGGCATTCCCATGACTGTAAAGTATGGTGTAATTGGCGTTTGGGTTTGGCAAATACAGCGCCGAAATTTGTTCGCCGCTCAGAGTCTTGAGTTTCAAGATTTCTGGACTGTCTTGGTAGCTTCTAGGACGGGGTAGAAAAATCAGCCGCTCGGCATAGAAAAAAACAAAGACATTTAGCGCCAGATAGCCCACCAAGAAGAGTAACAAAAAAAGTTGCAGCATCCACCTAAATTGTTTTCCTTTGCGTGATGATCTAATGGTGCCCCAACCCATGAGTATTCTTCCTTTCCGACCATAGATAGGGACAAGGCGCTTTCGCTATCCCGTCATTTTCTCATCTTGTTCCTTTTCAATGCCTAATGCATCCAAAGCGGCTTTAATTAAAGCAAAATAGTGAGGTTGGCAGACATCGACTTCAATGGTTTGGGCAGAACTGTGAGTCAGTTGACCGATTCGTTGCCCTTGCTGCACAATCAGCACTTTACCGTCGGGGTTGCGGATGCGGAGTTCTTTGCCTTGGGCGATCGCAACTAAACGGCAGGCATAGCAGCGATCGCCGTGGACAAAATCGGTTCGTTCACGGGCTGCTGCGGCAGAACGTCCGCCCACCAGTTCTAGTTCTAGGGAAACTTCGCCATTCCATTCATTGGTGCGGAGACGATAGGCGATATCCATGCGGGACGGCAGTGGATAAAAATCGCCCCACCGCCACGCGATCGCGGTGATTTTTTTGGCGGGTTGTCCCAAGCCTTCGTCCTGACTCAAAGTGACTTTAAGATGTCCTTTACCAATCTTTTTTTGCTCGTGAATCCGCACATTGGCAGACCAAAACACCGGATCGGGATTTTCCATGCCGCAGGGATGCAGCGCCTCTAGCTGAGAGTGCAGGCTAAAGTCAATCTCTGCCAAGGTCGCCTCAACATCCACAATCACCAGCGGCTTGAGATATTCTGGTGCCAGGGTTTGGTGGGCAAAAGTGCGAAGACGCGATCGCAGGGCTTCCAGATTTTCTGCTTTAAAGGAAAAGCCGCCTGCTGCTCGGTGTCCGCCGTGCTTATCCAGCAGGTCTTTACAAAATTCCAGCGCCTCGAACACGTTAAATTCTGGAATGCTGCGGGCTGAACCACGAATGTGTTGCCGCGTCTCGTCTTCGTAGGTGCCGATGAACACGGGCACGCCGTAGCGCTCCACCAAGCGCGAAGCCACAATGCCGATTACGCCGTGATGCCAATCGGGATGCACCACTAAAAACACCCAGTTTTCTTGAATATTAAAGGGCTGCCCCGCACCTTTACCGCTTTCGCAAAGGGCGATCGCCTCCTGCTCAATTTCTTCGCAAAGCTTTTGCCGCTGTTGATTGATTTGCTCACACTGCATCGCCCGTTCTAGCGCCACGCCCTCATCATCGGTGGTCAGCAGTTCAATCACCACTTGCGGATCAGCAATTCGACCCACGGCATTGATCCGAGGACCCAACCGAAAGCCGATCGCCTCCGGTTTCAGGTTCTTTTCATTGCTCAACCCCGATACTTGAATCAGCGCCTGCACTCCGGCTAATCGGGATTTTGCCAATACCTGCAAGCCCTGCTTCACCCAACGGCGATTCACTCCCGCCAGCGGTGCCAGATCAGCGATCGTGCCCAGGGTAAACAATTCCAGCAATGAATCGGTCAGATCGCTAGAACTGCCCATACTTTGCGCCAACGCTTTCGCCAAAATGTAGGCAACCCCAACCCCCGCCACGCCGCGATAGGGAGAAGTTTCAGCAATCATTTTGGGGTTGAGAATGGCATGGGCAGGTGGCAATCGCGCAGGCAGATCGTGGTGATCGGTGATGATCACGGTGATGCCCAATTCCCGCGCATGGGCGATCGGGTCATAGGCAGAAATCCCGTTATCCACGGTGATCAGCAGCCTCACCCCTTCCTCATAGAACTCGTCAATGATTCGTTTATTGATGCCATACCCTTCTGCCATGCGGCT
>JBBSCL010000647.1:0-2523 GCA_038250345.1 Leptolyngbyales cyanobacterium | reverse complement strand
CGGCACCTTGCAGGTTGGTTTCGACCATAGTGGAGGCACTCAGCACGGCACCGGTCAAATCTGCGTTGGCGAAATTCGTCCCGTTTAGATTCGCATTGGAGAATTCTGCCACGCGCAGGTTTTGCCCAGAAAAATCCTGATTTTTTAACTCAGCATTGCTATAAGACGGCGGCGGCGCATATTGCTTAGTATATTTTTCCCCAACAGGAGCGGCATTGACTGGCAGAGTGCAACACAGAAGGACGATCGCGCATAACGCCCCGATGAACCAACGAATAGGACGCAGCGAAGATAGATGATGATTTGGCATGGGCAGCGATCGCGACAGAGCATCTTTCAGTGTAGTCATTCCGCTGTACCAAATCATCAAGTGCTTTAAGTCATTGGGATAACTTGCCCGGTGTATTCTTGCTCAGCTTGGGCGATCGCGATGGTGACGGCTCCAAGGTGATCGGTGAGGCGAAAGATTTGTTTAGGAATGATGAGGCGAAAGGGATGTGAAGACGTGAGGTAATCTGAAGCGGCGATAATAGCGGCGGCTTCGGCGACGCTGAAAGTTTCTACTTTGGAGTTAACGCGGGTGGAGGGATTGGGGACAGCGATCGCCCGCAGTGCTTCGGCTGAAAAGCATCTGAGCGGCAGGTTATGAACGCGGCAGTATTCTACCAGTTCAACTTCATCGGCTTTTCGATCAAGGGTGGCAATTCCGGCGATCGCGCCTTCTGCCAAGTGACGCGATCGCAATGCTTGTTGGATGGCATAGGCAATCACCGTTTGAGCGGTGCCGCGTTTGCATCCTAAACCGATCCACAGTACCCGTGGATGCCACTGCACTTTCGGCAATTCGACACCATCCGCAAAGCGCCGCTGAATCGGGCTAATCCAGACTCGTGCTTTGGGAATCGGTCGCTGTTCTCGACCCTCGGCAGTGAATTCTGGAAACCCAAACTGAAACGGGTGCTGATCTGGTAAGGCAGTTTGCCACAAGGTTGATCCGGCTTCTTGAATGATTTGCACCGAATCTCCATGGGCGATTCCCGTAGGGAGTCCTGTGGAAAGCTGCGCTAACGTTTCACGAATCGCGGCATTCACGCCTAGCCAATCTCCGGTTCCTTGTCGCCAACCAAAAGGTATGCCCAGTCGATCAATTTCCGGCAAGATTGAGATGGCGTTGGTCATTCGTTTGCCCGGATCATTTGTTTATCAATCTTGCAAAAAGCCCCTCCTAGTGGAAGGGCTTGCTCTAATTAAATAGATGAAATGACGAACTTATGCAGCTAGGTTAGCAGCAGCAAAATCCCAGTTCACCAAATTATCCAAGTAGTTTTTGATGAAAGCGGGTCGAGCGTTGCGGAAATCGATGTAGTAGGCGTGTTCCCACACATCCAACGTCAGCAAAGCCTTTTGACCTTCCGCCACAGGGTCAACCGCATTGGAGGTTTTTGTCACTTTCAAGGTGCCGTTGTCGTCAATCAACCAAGCCCAACCGCTGCCAAACTGAGTGGTTGCTGCCGCAGTAAATTCTTCCTTGAATTTGTCAAAGCTGCCAAAATCTTTATCGATCCGAGCGGCAAGATCGCCTGTAGGAGCGCCACCACCACTGGGCTTGAGGCAGCTCCAAAAGAAGGTGTGGTTCCACACTTGGGCAGCGTTGTTAAACACGCCCTGTTTGCTGGCATCGTTGTAAGTCACTTTGATCACTTCTTCCAAAGACTTATTTGCCAGTTCGGTGTCAGCGGTGAGCTTATTTAAGTTGTCCACATATGATTTGTGGTGCTTGCCATAATGGTATTCAAAGGTTTCAGCTTTCATACCATGCGGTTCTAGCGCGTTAAAGTCGTAGGGGAGCGGTTCCTGTTCAAATGCCATGGGTTCTTCTCTCTACTAAATCTAGGATCAGGATCTAAAGCCTTTCTGCAAGGTCGTTACCTGGACGGATTACACGTTCCGCAATGGGAACCTCTCATCTAGCAGAAACAGAACTTTACAACTAGATTCTAATGCGAAAAGCCCTTTTCAGGAAACGTCCGTAGGGTTGATTTAGGCGTGATTTATTGTATGGAATATAAGGTGTGTGGATAAGCAGAGGATGGCAGTGGTGAAGCAGGTGTTTAAGAGTAGCGAGATAAAGCGACAGGTGCTGGGATTGGCAGCGATCAGTTGGGTGCTGGTATCGCTGAGTAGCTGCACGTTAGAGGGCGAGTTGGTGAGTGAAACGGACTGTGCCGAAGCGATCGCCCGTGCAACTCAGGCATGGCGGGTGAATTACTACAGCGATCGCACCCGCCAAAATCCCAATAATCAGCGCCTCGTTGAATTTGACAGTGCCGAATTGATCACTCGCAACGGCAAAGTATCGCCCAACCCATCTGCTAAACCGATAGAACCCGGCACCCAGGAGAACGGCGTATGGTATCCGCCCGTGCCGCCCCAGCCGACTGCTAGCGAACTGGCAGAAAGTCGCCAAACGGGAGAACGGATTGGCTCACCGGAGCTTTACCGAGCCGTGAAATATACCTTGGT
>JBBSCL010000646.1:0-2532 GCA_038250345.1 Leptolyngbyales cyanobacterium | reverse complement strand
TGCGCCAGCTTGCTGCTGTGGTTGTTGCAGCGATCGCTAGCACGACAAGATAAACGGCTAAAAGCACAGCAGGTGACGGAGCAACAAGAAATCCTTGCCAAAATTGAGCAATCAGCTATCGCTGAGTCTCATAACAATGCTGCTGTTCAACCTAAAAACCAATTGGAAGCAGGGCGATCGCCCTTAGTTTTCTCCCGTCACCATTTATTAAACATCTTTCGCTGGCTGTTGGGCTGGGGGCAAATGGCAGTCTGCCTCTTGGGTTTGGCGGCAATTCTCAGCTATTTTCCTCAAACTAATCGCCTCGGTGCCTCTCTACTGGGCATCCCGGCGCTGTTGCTGCTGGTTTGGTTTTTGATGGTGCTGGCAAACTGGATTGGCGAAATTCTCATCGATCGCTTTGCCCTTGCCTGGGAAACCGATCAGTTAAGGGCATTTCAAATTTTCGAGTTTGATGATCTCCAGCGCAAATCCCTGCGAATCTCGACGGCAATCACCGCATTACACGGCTTAAAAACCTTTGCCGTATGGACAATGGGCGGCGCACTCGCACTTCAGGTCTTCGGCATTCCCATTAGCTCCGTGCTGACAGGGGGCGCGCTCGTTGCCTTTGGGGTGTCTCTCGCGTTCCAAAATTTGATCAAAGATTTAATCAACGGCTGCCTAATTTTGTGGGAAGACCAGTACGGCTTGGGCGATACGGTTTCCATTAGCGGCACAACGGGCTTAGTGGAAGACATGAACCTACGCATCACCCAAATCCGCGATGTGGAGGGGCGGTTAATTACCATTCCCAATAGTTCAATTATTAAAGTCGAAAATTTAACCCGCACCTGGTCACGGGTGAATTTTGATCTTCAAGTCGGCTATGAAACCGATGTGGATAAAGCGATCGCGGTGGTAGATGAAGTCGCCCAAACCCTCTATGCCGAACCAGAATGGCGCGATCGCATTTTAGAAGCGCCCAAAGTGCTTGGCGTTGAAAATCTGTCTCATACCGACATGACCATTCGCACCTGGATTAAAACCAAACCCTCAGAACAGTGGAACATTGGGCGAGAATTCCGCCGTCGCATCCGTCGCGCCCTCGTTAAAAACAACATCCGAATCGGCATTCCTCAACCCACTGAGCAGGTGCCCGCAGTCGAGGATCAGGTGCCAGAGGAGAGGAGTCAGGTGCCAGAGTGAGAGCTTCGACACATCCGAAACCCGACATCTTTCTCTCGCACTTCAATAAGACTTACGCATTCGCCCCCTAAATCCCCCAATTCTGGGGAACTTTGATCTCTAGCTCCCCCAGAATTGGGGGTTGGGGGCAAATTTCGGTTGATTTGCGTAAGTGCTGTTCGAGAGAAATTTCAGCAAACTGTCATGAAAGCGCTACAGAGTCTCTAGAATTAGAATGCTTTGAATTTGGTTATTCCAGCGCATTAATGGAGGAGATCGGCGGTGAATATTGCAGAGCTATTTCAAAAAGGTGGACCTACCATGGTGCCGCTGCTGTTGCTCTCCATCTTGGCGCTCACAGCCATTTTTGAGCGATCGTGGTTTTGGTTTGGCGTGTTGACCAAAGAGCGAGAAACCGTTAACCGCGTCCTCGATCCGATTCGGCGAAATGACTGGGTGACTGCTGCCGAAATTGCCCGACAGGCATACGATCAGCCGATTGGGCGCTTTCTTTTCAGCCCACTGCAACTCAAAAAACCCGATCCGGAATTGGTGCGTTTAGCCCTAGAAGCCTCCGCAGATGACGAACTGGCAGGAATGCGGCGGGGAGACAAAATTTTGGAAGCGGTAATCGCCCTAGCTCCATTGCTTGGCTTGCTGGGCACGGTGATTGGTCTGATTATTTCGCTGCGAAACATTCGGATTGGGGATATCAGCGGTGGGTCTGCGGCTGGAGTTACTTCGGGCATCGGGGAGGCATTGATTAGCACGGCGGTTGGTCTGGTTGTTGCCATTGGTGCGCTCGTGTTTTATCGCACTTTTCAGGCGTTCTTATTCAATCAAACTAAGGTGTTTCGCAAGTCGGGGAATGAGTTGGAATTGCTCTATCGTCAACGCTGGGCACAAACCGATGGCAAAGTTCTAACCGAGCCAGACGGGGAAGAATTTGTTAAAACAGAGGCAACTCAACCAGCCGATTTTCTGCCGCCCAGTGATCCTGCCATCCCGCTCAAATCCTAGTCTCTAGCCCCCCTTTTGACCTATGAAAATCCATACCGATGCGCCCTCTGAAGATGTGCAAATCCAGATTACCCCGCTGATTGATGTGATTTTTTGCATTTTGACATTTTTTATTCTGGCGGCACTCCAGTTCACCCGTCAGCAAGGAATTAACACCAGTCTGCCGCAAGCGAGTACGGGTGTGCCGCTCACAACCAGTCGAGAAATGATTACGGTGACGATCGCGCCTACAGGTCAACTTTATGCCGATCAGCAACCCGTCGATCGCGCTCAATTGGCTCAACTGTTGGCGCTCTATGTACAGCAAAACCCATCGGGAATGCTAGTGCTGAATGCGGCTCCCAC
>JBBSCL010000645.1:0-2533 GCA_038250345.1 Leptolyngbyales cyanobacterium | reverse complement strand
CTACAACCACTACGAAATTTCTAACTATGCCAAACCGGGCTACCAATGCCGCCACAACCGCGTTTATTGGGAAAACCGCCCGTTTTATGGATTCGGCATGGGCGCAACCAGCCATGTTGCAGGCGATCGCGTTGCCCGTCCCCGGAAAACTGGAGAATATTATAAATGGGTGGAAGAAGGAGTCAGGGAACAGGGAACAGGGAACAGGGAACAGGGAACAGGAAATGGATATGAAGCTGAAACCCGTTCGCGTAGCGTCTCCGTAGCTTCTGCTTCCCGCAGGGTAGGAGTTAACCTGAAACCCGAAACCTTCTCCTTAGATTTGCTGCTGGATACGTTGATGTTGGGGCTGCGCTTGCAGGAGGGATTGGCGATCGCGCCTTTGGTGAGGCAGTTCGGGGAAGCGGCGATCGTGCGAGTGTGGCAACGTTTACAGCCCTACCGCAAAACGGGATGGGTCGCGGTTGAGCCAGAAAGCGCGATTGAGATGACGGCGATCGAACGAATCAGGCTCACTAACCCTGAAGGCTTCCTCTTCTCTAACGTAGTCTTAACCGATCTGTTTGAGGAATTTGAGGAAGGGGAGAATTAGCAGCCAAAAATCAAGCCTTTATGTTTCTTTGCTCAAGGTTTCTATGACAACAGTTCCTCCCTCAACTGCCTCAATCTGAAGTTTAAACCCATATAGCAAGCTCATTCCAAGTAGAGGATCGGCTTCTGAGGCTGCCACATCAACAATCTGGGGCTGACCGTCCCAAATCACCATTGCCCGATACATGTCGAAAATGACCTCACTCCCATCGCCTAAGGTGCCAACATCGCGAAAATGCCAAGGCAAGCCAAGAGAATTGATCATAGATAGCGGGAGTGACAAAAAACCTGTAAAACCTGTGTCAATTAAGGCATCGACCATTTGCTTGGGTGCATTAGCACTACCAACTGCCACAGAAATGATCGCTTCACAACTTTGATTAACGAAACCCAGCATCATGGAGCTTTCGGCAAGCTACGAGAACCAAAACGGTAAACTGCTCGATGCCCAATCCGAATCACCCAAGGCTGGGCATCAGGATAGCGTTCATAAAGTCGATCGGTCGCTGCGATGGGACTTTCGGCAAGCTCAAACGCTCCAGTCTCAATGTCGATCGCCACAATCTTGCCATAATTGCCTACTTCAACCTGAGGGCGCACCTGAGATTCATAAATTTCGGTGCCTCGTTGAGCAAACTCTTCTTTGGTGTATCGGGGTTGCCTGACTGCCATAAGTTGTCCTCATCCCAATCTGATTGTTTCATTCTAACTTGTGCGATCGCCCTAAAAAGGCGTGTTAACCACTTCACAAAGCTCATTGATAGTTCCGAAGCAACATACCCGTTTCGCAATTCCTGACACATTTGAAAGAAACCTTTGAACACTTTATAAAAATCAAGACTAATTAAGCTGCTGCCTGCACGACTCACTTTTACAATAGCCCTTGCATATCAGGATTTGCTTGAATTTCTTTTAGCACTTGCTTGATGTCTTGGGTGCGGTCTTTCTTCACAATCAGCGTCACCTTACCGTCTCGAACGACGACAATATCTTCTAGACCCAAAGTGACGATCACTTCTTCTGGATCGGAGGCGTAGAGCAAAGCGCCGCTGGTATCTAAGCCGACATGGGTTGCAAGTTCCACGTTGGGCTTGTCGCTTTTCATCAGGCGATCGATCGCGTTCCAATCGCCTAAATCATCCCACCCAAAAGATACGGGCAGCACATATGCCTGCTGAGTTTTCTCCATCAGAGCGTAGTCAATACTTTTCTTAGGCAGGCTGGGATAAATCGCCACGCCGCTTTCTTCTAAAGGAGTCAAGATTTCGGGCGCATGGATTCGCAGTTCATCTAGGGCTACGCCAGCCCGGAAGACGAACATGCCGCTGTTCCAGCTAAATTTGCCCGTCGCCAAAAATTGTTCTGCCGTGGCGCGATCGGGTTTTTCAGTGAAGCGATCGACTCGATAAGCCGCAAAGCCAGTCTCAGTTGTTGCGGGGTCTGCTCCATAAACACCTAGCTTTTCGCCCTGCTGAATGTAGCCATACCCGGTAGCCGGATAGGTCGGGGCGATTCCTAAAGTGACGATCGCGGGTTCCCTCACAGCCAGTTCCGCAGCAGCAGCGAGAGTAGCGCAAAAGGCAGCTTCATCAGCAATCCAATGATCTGCCGGAAAGAACCCCACAACTGCATCATTGCCGTGACGGCGGGCAATTTCCAAGGTACTCCAAGCCACCGCAGGGGCAGTATCGCGACCTTCTGGTTCGATCAGCAAATTGCTTTCTGGCATCTGGGGCAACTGCTCCCGCACCAAATCGGCTAGGTGAGAGGCGGTCACCACCCAAACGGCATCCCAACTGCCCGCCATTTCAAGTAAGCGATCGGCGGTTGACTGTAACAGACTCTTACCGCTGCCATCTAAGCTAAGGAACTGTTTAGGGCGACTGCGACGGCTGAGGGGCCAGAAGCGTTCACCTTTGCCACCTGCCAAGATTACAGGGAT
>JBBSCL010000644.1:0-2535 GCA_038250345.1 Leptolyngbyales cyanobacterium | reverse complement strand
TCGCTTGTTTGGTTGAGGCTGCTGATTTTTCACCCACGCCTTTCGCAACTTCCACACCGTTTTCTTCCAAAATCACAATCGGGTCAGAACCCGCGCCCATTTCAATTCGCTTGACCAGCACTTTGCCCCCAGAAATTCTTTGCCCAACGCCAACATAACGACTGCCTGGGTCACCGGGCACGATTACAATTGCCTGCGGAGATCTGCCAACAACCACGACACCTGTGACTTCAACAGCGCTGGCGGTGGTGGTTGAAGGGGGTGCGGCAGCGGCAGGTAAAACCGGAGGAACGTTAAAGCCCAGGGGTGCATCTTGAGCTTTTGGCAGCGTGGGACTCTCTTCTAGGGAGATCGGGGGAATTAAAGGACCACTGGCGATCGGGCTATTTGGTCTTGCGGGTTGTGTTGCCGTTTGAGGAGTACCTGCTTTGGGCAGTTCTGCCACAGTAGGAACTGGTTTTGAAGCATTATTTGTCGGCTTAGGTAATGCGGGAGGAAGCCCGACAAATGGGTTTCTATTCTGGCTATTCTTAATTTCAGATTCAACCTGCCTTGCGCGTTCCTCAGCATTGGTGGGTTGAATCAGTCCTGCTACTACGCGAGTGCTTTGTTTTTTTTGAACGACAAGCGGTTGAGCAACAGGCGCAGGCGCAGCGGAGGGAACCGGAGTGATGGGAGTAGCAGCAGGATCGGGGGATGGGGAGCTAGCCGTAGTGGTAGTAGTGTCTTCGGAGCTACAACCAGCGATCGCAATTGTGACGGCACCAACTAATGCAACAAGTCTTTGCGAACCCATGATTTTAATCCTCCAACTGCTTTAATTCCAAGATAACTCTAATCAGATTCATCTGTCGAAAATCATAACTTTTGTGAGTCAGATGCTTCCCTTTTGAAATAATAATCGGTGCATTATTATTGCCCTATAAATAGGGGGTTAATCAAAATAGCTTTCTTGCTTTAAAGAGGGTAAATTTTGCCAAATTGGGAAGAATGATTGCAGTTAAGAAGACAGTTTCGTATTCTGATTGTTAGGCAGCTTGTATTTGAAACGTCACCGATTCAACTAATGAAACGCTTTTGATTTAGGCAAATTGTTCTTGACAAATTTTGAGGAGGCAAAATGAAAAGTCGCTCGACCTATGGTCACTTCTTTCCTCGTGGGATGGCTTTAGCAGTAGTCAGTACTGTGCTGGGGCTGAGTAGCGTTACGCCAGTGGATGCAAAGTATGGCTATCTTGAACTGAAAGATGCGGATGAAAACATTTGGCGATGTGAAGGGCAATTTCAGGGAAATAGTGGTCAAGGTATTTGTGTCAATCAAGCTGAAAAAGCAGTGGGTGAACCTTATAAGTATTACCGAGGAGAAATTCGGAATAAAACCTTTACTGGCAATGGCATACTTGTTTATGACAATGACGATCGCTATCAAGGGCAAATGAAAAATGGGCGACCCAATGGTAGAGGAGTGTTTTTAGCAGTCGCTGATAATCGTCGCTATGAAGGGACGTTTCGGAATGGAGAGTTTCATGGTCGTGGCACTTATAGTTTTGCCAATGGCGATCGCTATGTCGGGCAATTTGCAGGCGGACAGCCTCACGGGATTGGCAAATTCGCCTTCTTTAAAGATGGCAAAACTGCCTACTCTTACAACGGGCAGTTTTATCTGGGTGTGATTAACGGTAAAGGCGTTGTTACGAATGCCGATGGTACTACTTGTAACGGTACTTTCTTCAACAATACCTTGAGCGGCAAAGGCACCTGCACTTTTCCAAAAGAAAGCACGTTTCAATCCTACACGGGTGAACTGTATAACGGTCGCCCTAATGGACGTGGAACCGTTGTGTATGCCAACGGCAAGCGCTATACGGGTGAATTTCGCGAAGGCAAACCAGGGCTATCAAAAGATGGTGGCAAATGATGAACTACGAATTCAAAACTCCTATTCTGAACTCCAAATTCTGAACTCCGAACTCGAACTCAAAACTATCTTCCTGCTTGACGGTTATTTTCACCATTGATCGAACTGAGCGACAAACTAGGGCAAGCACTCGGAGCAAGGCGCAAGTAGCGCAGACATTCTTCAGGTGTTAACTGGCGCAAGCTGCGATCGCGGGCAAGTTCCAACAAGCTCTGCCAATGGGTCGTCCATAACCGCAGCTTGCCATTGCCATTCACAGTGGCAACATAGTGTCCATCTGGGCTAAAAAAAGCGCGCTTGACTGGATCAAGCTTTTCCGTAGCTTTGAACGGACGCAGCAAACTTTTTTCGGTGCCAGTGTTGACATCCCACAATCGCGCGGTGCCATCGGCACTGGCAGTCGCAAGCACCCGTCCATCAGGGCTAAAATTTGCATCTAGCACGGCTCCCCGATGACCTGCCATGATTACGCGCACGGCTCCAGTTTGAGCATCTAGCACTTGAGCCGTTCCATCCAAGCTAGTAATAGCAAGGCGTTGCCCATCGGGACTGTAATGAACGCTGGTGACTGCATCACTGTGAGGGAAAGTCGTCAATAGGCTACCTGTGGAGCTATC
>JBBSCL010000643.1:0-2539 GCA_038250345.1 Leptolyngbyales cyanobacterium | reverse complement strand
TTTTCACCCTCATAGTTATGTCACTTGTTGAACAGCTTCCTATGAACACTCCAGCATTAAGACCATCTCGCAGAATTTTGATTACTGGCGGGGCAGGATTTATTGGCTCCAACTTTGTTCATTATTGGTGCAAACACTATCCGGGCGATCGCATTGTTGTTTTAGACGCCCTGACCTATGCCGGGAATCGCGATAGCCTCGCCGATTTGATAGGTCAATCCAATTTTCGATTTGTGCAAGGAGACATTTGTGATAATAACTGTGTCGATCTGCTTCTGGCAGAAGAAGCGATCGATACGGTTGCTCATTTTGCGGCGGAGTCCCATGTTGATCGATCAATTTTGGCCCCTGATGCCTTTGTCCGCACGAATGTGGTCGGGACATTTACATTGCTAGAAAGTTTCCGACAGCACTGGAGCAACCGTGGCAAGCCAGAGAGCGATCGCTTCTTGCATGTTTCAACCGATGAAGTCTACGGGAGCTTAGGCCCTAACGATCCTGCCTTTTGTGAAACGACGGCCTACACGCCCAACAGTCCCTACTCGGCCTCCAAGGCCGGTAGTGACCATTTAGCGCGAGCCTACTTTCATACCTACGGCATGCCCACGCTGATCACTAACTGTTCTAATAACTACGGGCCTTACCACTTCCCCGAGAAGTTGATCCCACTGATGGCGATCAACATTCTGATGGGCAAATCACTGCCGGTGTATGGCGATGGCCAAAATATTCGCGATTGGCTCTACGTCGAAGATCATTGCAGTGCGCTTGATCGAGTGCTGCACCGCAGTGCCGCCGGAGAAACCTACAACATTGGAGGCAACAACGAAGTTAAAAATATCGACCTGGTCACGATGATTTGTGATCTGATGGATGAACTTGCCCCCAATCTGCCTGTTCGTCCGGCAGGAGAACTGATCACATTCGTCAAAGATCGTCCTGGGCACGATCGCCGATACGCTATTGATTCCACTAAACTCCAGACGGAATTAGGCTGGCAGCCATCTGTCACGGTAGCTGAAGGGCTACGTCATACGATCCAATGGTATTTAGAAAATCCTGCCTGGTGGCAGCCATTGCTGTCAGCAGAATACCAAGAGTACTACCAGTCGGTCTATGCATAAGGAGATCCAAAAAGAGAAAATTTTGCAGAAATTTTAAATGTAACGATGCAGTATAAAGTTTTCCCTTGAGTCGGTTCGAGATGAGTACTGGATACAACAACTTTGTTTATTCTTTAACCAGTATGCTGAATCAAATTGTTCCTGTGCTCACTAAAATTTCCCTGCTTCCCAAATTGATTGGCTTGATCAACCCGCAGTTTAGGGCGACCAGTCCCTATCTTTTTCTAAGGCAAGCTGCGGTACTAGCGGATATTAATCTTGACAGTTTGATGGCATCGGGAATTCGAGGCATTATTCTTGACTTAGACAATACAATTGTATCGGAGGACGATCGCTACCTTTCACCCGAAGCCGTCAGTTGGGTATCTCAAGCTAAACAGCTGGGCTTTAAACTGTCTATCCTATCCAATGGCAAACGTCGTTATCGAGTTGAATACTGGTCTCAATTTCTGGAACTAGTCGCTATTAATCCTGCGAAAAAGCCGTTCCCAGCGGCATTCCGTAAAGCTATGAATGTGATGCAGCTTAGCCCTAGCGCAGTGGTGGTCATTGGAGATAGCCGCCACACTGATGTTCTTGGCGCGTGGTTGGCAGGTTGTCCTAGCATTCAGGTTGCATCCCTGCCGCATCCACCTAGATGGTGGGAAAAACTCCTCGGGAAGTATGTTCAAACTCCCTATCCAAAAGACCGTGTACTGTGGGACTTTCAACCACAAAACCACTATATGAAACGCTAATTAACCATGCCACCTTACCTCGTATCAGGTCTGCTCGTTCTCATAACAGTTGCGCTTAATACATTAGCTCAAGCTCTGCTTAAGCTCGGCTCTGGGCAAAACCCTGTGAATCCCTATTTACTCAGTGGTATCTTATCCTACGGATTAAGCACTATCTTCTATATTGTAGTTTTGGGTAAATTCAATTTATCTGTGGCTTACCCGGTCATTATTGGATTAACGGTTCTATCAACAACGGTGACGGGGGCTTACTTTTTAGGAGAGAAGGTGGCTACAGTTCAATGGCTTGGAATTGGGCTGATGTTGAGTGGAATATCGGCGATCGCATCGGCAGTCAAGTCGTAAATGAAGCCTAGATTTAGACAGTTTTGAATCAGCAGAGTTGTAATCCTGATGAATATGCTTTTGAATAACGTGAAATATTTGCTTTTTTAAACTCAGTGGTTGATATGAAATTGAAGTCAGTGCTAAAGCAAATTATTTGGCAATATCATAAGTCTCGTCTGGGAGGTTTGGGTCAGGAGACAGATGTCAGTCTCATGGCAGATTTGCGAGGTGACCTCAAAAAAATTTTTATCGGGCAGAATAGCAATATCTCCAAGTATGCTGCATTAGAAGTTGATCTAGTCGATCGCAGTGAATCTCAAATTATCATAGGAAACAATACACTAATCAGTT
>JBBSCL010000642.1:0-2545 GCA_038250345.1 Leptolyngbyales cyanobacterium | reverse complement strand
TCATCTAGCTGAGTTTCTGACTTAATTCGGTGCATCCGAGCGCCCAACTTTTGCAGCTTAGCCTCTAGTTGCTCATAGCCCCGATCCAAGTGGTGCAGTCCTTGAATAATGGTTTTGCCATTCGCTGCCAAGCCTGCCAACACTAGCGCTGCCGAGGCTCGGAGATCCGTCGCAACAACGGGCGCACCCGACAGCATCGGAACACCCCGAATAATGGCATGATTTCCCTTGATGCGGATATCTGCACCCATCCGGCTTAACTCCGGTACATGACCCATGCGATTTTCAAACACTGTTTCTGAAATAACGCTGTCTCCCTCACTCAACGTCAACAGCGCCATGAATTGTGCCTGCATATCGGTCGGAAAACCAGGATAAGGCAACGTCTCAATATCTGTCGCCAATATGCTCTGAGAAGGAATAACGCGAACACTATGGGTGCCTTCGTTGACCACCTGCACGCCCATCGCCTGTAGTTTGGCAATCACCGCCGTCAAATGGTCGGGAATCACAGGAGATACCAAAATTTCAGAGCGAGTGATTGCACCAGCTACCAAAAAAGTGCCGGCTTCAACCCGATCAGGAATAATGCTGTAATCGGCGGTGTGTAAGCGAGACACGCCAGCGATCGTAATCGTATTGGTGCCAGCCCCGCGAATTTTTGCTCCCATCGCTCGACAGAAGTTGGCTAAATCGATTACTTCCGGTTCTTGAGCGGCGTTTTCAATCGTGGTTTCTCCATCTGCTAAGGTTGCCGCCATCATCAGCGTTTCCGTTGCGCCCACGCTGGGGTAGTCGAGATAAATCTTGGCTCCCTTCAGCCGCTTGTTCACGCCTTTCACATAGGCATAGACAATCCCGTGGTCAATCTGCACCTCTGCCCCTAGTGCCTGCAAACCGCGAACGTGCAAATCAACGGGTCTGGCACCGATCGCGCAACCACCAGGAAGAGGAATCCGAGCAACCCCTAAGCGAGCAAGCAACGGACCAATCACAAAAAAGCTGGCGCGTAGCTGACTGACCAATTCGTAAGGCGCTTTAGATTGTCCAATCGTGGAGGCGTTGATGACTAAGCGATCGCCTTCTCGCTCAACCTTAACCCCCAATGCCGCCAGAATCTCACTCATGCGAGACACATCAACAAGAGAGGGAACATTACGAAGAGAGCATTCCTCTGGGCATAACACGGCACCTGCCATCAGCACCAGTGCCGAATTTTTAGCACCACTGACGGTGACCTGTCCGCTGAGGGGCTGACCACCCCAAATTTCCAGGATGGAAACATTTTCTTCGGCAAGGGAATGAACATTGGGTAGGCTAGGAGAGAAAGTAATGGGTCTGTCCTCCGCGATTAACTGTGTGACAAATTCGGTCTTGATTTTACCGGAAACATTCCAGTTGTCACAGTTTTTTTAAGTTTGCAATTTGCCTTCCATTGCATGGTTTCGTTATTAGTCCAAAAGTTTACCTGCCGAATGGTTGACAAGAGGTTTCAATTGCCAGATGATTGGAAATCGCGGATTCATCCGTACTGTTAGCGGAACTGGCGGAATTGGTAGACGCGCTAGATTCAGGTTCTAGTGTCTGCAAAGACTTCCGGGTTCAAGTCCCGGGTTCCGCATTGATATGGAGTGTAATGGGCAACCGAATAGGTGCCCATTTTTATTGGTTACTTTTATTAAAAATAGTTAATTCTTTTTAATATATTTAGCTAAAGTTGATACTAAATTCTAATCATTCCGAATTCATGTTAACTAGCTCACAAAATCCATTGGTGAAGCAGATGCGAAAGTTGCATCGTGCAAAAGATCGGCGAGAGCAGCAGCTTTTTCTTTTGGAAGGAACTCATTTGGTAGAAGCGGCTTGCCTTGCCGATCGCCCCTTGGTGACGGTATGTCTCACTCCTGACTGGCAATTGCGCTATCCAGAACTGGGGCAGCAGATTGAACAGCGCGCTCAGCGATTGGAAGTGGTCAGTCCAGAGGTGTTGCGGGCGATCGCTACTACTGTCGAACCAGATGGCATCATTGCTACCGTCGAGCGATCATCCACCACTGCGCCTACCTTTCATCAGTTAGGGCTGCTGCTAGAAACGATTCAAGACCCTGGCAACTTGGGCACCATCATTCGCACGGCGGCGGCGGCGGGAGCCGATGGACTATTGCTCAGCGCCGACAGCGTTGATTTGGATCATCCCAAAGTGCTTCGAGCTTCAGCGGGGCAATGGTTCCGCCTGCCGATGGCAACTAGCCCGGATCTGCCAGCCGCGATCGCCACTTACCGCCAGCAAGGGTTTCAAATTGTTGCGACTCTGCCCAATGCTGATCGAAACTATTGGGACGTGGATTTTTCTCAACCCACGCTTTTGCTGCTCGGCAATGAGGGTGCAGGGCTATCGCCTGATCTGACCGCGCTTGCCGATCACACTGTTCAGATTCCCTTAGTTTCTGGAGTGGAATCTTTGAATGTGGCGATCGCGGCGGCTCTACTGCTCTACGAAGCAAAACGACAGCAGGCGCTTGTGAATGGATAAGACTAGAACTCC
>JBBSCL010000641.1:0-2546 GCA_038250345.1 Leptolyngbyales cyanobacterium | reverse complement strand
AGATCGGTTGGTTTAATCAAACCATCAGACCCTTAATTCAGACCAACTACTATCGCAGCATGGACGAGAACGGCAATCCGACAAACAATTTTTGGTTGCTGGATGCCCCGTTTCTCGGATTGTTTTTGTTAGAGTTTCTGGCGCGTACTTATCACATCAGCCGCCGCCATTCCAGCTTGACCTGGCTAGATGCCATGATTTGGCGCTGGTATGACATTCCGCTCTTTATCCCGTTTAGCCTGTTTGCGCCCACTTGGGCACTGTTACGGGCATTGCCAACCACCTTACGACTCCATCAAGCCGAGATGATTAACCTGGAAAACATTCAGGCGCGGGCACGGGAAGGGTTTGTGTCGGCGATCGCAGGTGAAATGGTCGAAGTGATCATCGTCCAGGTGATCAATCAAGTCCAGGGTTCCATTCGGCGGGGAGAACTGACGACCTTTCTACAGAGTGCCACCTCTCGCAACTATGTCGATGTGAATAATATCAACGAGATGGAGGCGATCGCCGCGCATATGACGCACATGATGGTACACGAAATTTTCCCAAAAATTCAGCCCGATCTGGAAGCGTTAGTGCGCCATAGCATTGAGACGGTGATGACTCAATCACCCGCCTATCGAGGATTGCAAGCCCTACCCGGAATTGGTGCTGTGCCCGCTCAAATCACCGAACGATTGGTTCATGATGTCACCCAACTGATTCACAGCAGTTTGAAGACTGCCTTGGATGACCCCAAAACCGCAGAATTAGCGGCTCGCCTCACCCAAAACTTCAGCAGTTCATTCATCCAACACGCCCAGGAAAGTAATCTACAAGAAGTGCAATCTTTACTGACCGACCTGCTCGAAGAAATTAAAATCAACTACGTTCAAAATTTGTCTGAAGAAGATGTCACGTTGATTTTGGATGAAACCCGACAGCTACATCAGCAAGCAACCCAAAAATAAATAGGGCGATCGCATCTGCCCCCTAAATCCCCCAATACTGGGGGACTTTGATCTCTAGCTCCTCCAGTATTGGGGGTTGGGGGGCAAATTTCGGTTTATTTGCGTAAGTCCTGAATAAATAGGGCGATCGCATCATCACTCCATGCCTCACCTAGCTGATCCATTCGGTGGATCAACGCGATCGCTCAGCAAACTACCCAAACACGAGCAAAATGCAATAGAAAAGATCGGGTGTATTAGAGTAAAAGGAAACCCAAAGCTTAAAACTTTCACAGCCGCACGCTTTTCACTATGCCTCTCAATTCCTCCCAAATCTTAGCGCTGCTCAAAAAGAAACGAGCCGATTTTGAACAGTTTGATCACACTGCACAGCAGGCTTTTCAGCAATATCGCAAGGCTCTGGCAAAGGCTTCGCAGCAGTCAGAAGCAGTGATTTTAGACGGCTTAAGCGACTGTGCCCCTAGCGATCGCGGCGCGGCACCATTGGAAGCGCTCGTTAACGATGGCAATTGGGTGAAAACTTCTGGGCTAACCTGGCAAAGCCGCGAAGACAGCCACGCCTGGGTGCGCGATCGCCTGACCGACATTTCTACCTTTGCCGTGGATGGCTCCCAAATTTATCCCGGCAAGGATATCTCGATTCCGATCGCGCTGATTCAAATTGGCTGGTTTGAAAACTTTCATTCTGCCGACAGCCGCTATGAAAAAGACATTGACGTGGATGTAATGACACCCGCCGAGCTAAAAGCAAATAGCAGCGGCGATCTGGTGAATCAGCAGGTGAATATGCGCCGCTTTGAAATGGAAGTGGAGCGACTGATTCAATATATGGAAGACCGAGCCGGCGATCGCACCTGTCTTGCCTTCTTTGATGGCTCCTTGGTGGTCAGCTTTGCAGACACATTTGATCCAGCCACGCGAGATTTTTATGTGAAGCGCGTAGTGCGGCTGTTGCAGGCAAGCGAACACTATCAGGTGCCTGTGGTTGGCTACATTGACACCAGCTATGCACGGGATTTGACCGTGATGCTGCAACGCCTGTTTAACTTGCCGGATGCCCCTTCGATTCACGATGCACCGCTGCTCGGAACCTTTATGCAGTGGGGCGATCGCACACCGCTGTTTTCCTGTCGCCGCGCTGGAGTTTTACGGGACTACCCAACGGCGATCGCCGACCAAATCAGCTTCACCTACCTCAAAGCCCACAACGGTTTACCCGTTCGCCTAGAGCTACCCCAATGGATTTATGATTGTGGACGGCTAGAGCAAATTTTAGACTGGGTGCGGGGTGAGGTGATTATTGGCGGCGGCTATCCCTATGCGATCGAAACGGCTGATCAAACCGCCGTGCTTAAAGCCGAAGATAGCCAACTGTTTTTTCGGCTGCTGCAAGATTGGGCAGAATCGGAGGACTTAACCTTTCGCCTCTCTCGCAAAATGGTCAGCAAAGCCAGACGACGATAGGGAGTCTCGTTGAAAGCCCGTTTCCCCTTTTTAGGTGTAGCTTGCTTCCCGCAGGGTGGAAAATCGGGAAAGTTGCACATCAGGTCATTATTGAAGCAACTGTAGGGGCGGGTCTTGTGTCTGCCCGGT
>JBBSCL010000640.1:0-2551 GCA_038250345.1 Leptolyngbyales cyanobacterium | reverse complement strand
GGCGATCGCTCTCTACTGCTTGTCGTGTCCGATGGCTGGCTGAGTTAAAATTGAGATGTAATCTTTAACGACTACCTTCAAATATGGCAACAGACCGTTCTAGCTTACTCATAATTTTGCCCATCTAGAAGGTGCTATACTCTGCCCGGTGAGTGGTAGTGAGGGGCAAGAGTTATTCCTACGTCAGAGCAGAAGACGCAGTGCTTTACACTGTGCTGCTGGTTCACAAAGCTTTACTTGCCGATAAATGTGGTTCGTACAGATGAGCGGACAGGAAACGTGTTCTTTTTGGCAGGAGAGGAGAATATCATTGAGATATATCCCAATGGCAGATGGAGGTATGTGCAATGAGCAGACCAAACTTTCAGGCAATGAGTCAGAAAGAGTTACATGCATACGTGTTGGCTCATCGGAATGACCAGGAAGCGTTTTACACTTATGTAGACAAGTTATATGTAGAGGCTACTTGGATAGAAATGCCACCCTTGAATTCTCCAGAAGACTTGGATAATTATCCTGAATTTCTTGAGCGTGTTCGCAGTGGGTCGGAGCGATGAGACAACGCGGTCTAACAATTCAAATGCAGCGGACGGTTGAAAGCCACTGGTGTTGAGTTCGAGGTTACTTGCCGCCGCTGATTTGAACCGTTATATCACTAAGCGATCGCTGTAGGTCTAGCGATGAAGCTATTGTAAAGATCTGGAGTCTGAATGAGAACAAGCTAGGGGCGATTTTAAATGAGAACAAACCGTTGGCGATCGCGATCGCCCATACCTTGGTCAAACAATCGATGATAGTTGAGAATATTTTTGCAGTGGGCGATTGGGAACGTTATCTTGCTCAGACTATTGGTTAAGGCTCTAGCCTAAAAATTATCTGTTGGTACAACTATGAACTACCGAAACTTCATCACGATTGAACCCAACAAACGCAGTGGAAAACCTTGTGTACGGGGTTTAAGAATTACGGTTTATGAAGTGCTTGAGTACCTGGCTTCCGAGATGACTGAAGCAGAAATTCTCGACGATTTTCCTGATCTGACAAGAGAAGATTTAAAAGCCTGTATTGCTTATGCTGCTGATCGTGAGCGTCGATTTATGACCGCTCCATTGCCTGCATGAGATTACTTTTTGATGAAAACTTGTCGCCAAAGTTGCCGAACCGTTTGAGTGATATTTTCCCAAATTCACTTCACGTTGAGATGTGGGCATGAAGGCAACGATCGACCCAATCGTTTGGGATTATGCAAAAGACAATGATTTGATGATTGTCTCGAAAGACGCGGATATGCACGACCTGAGCTTAGTCTTTGGGAATCCACCGAAAGTTATTTGGCTTTGCCTGGGAAACTGCTCGACATTGCAAGTTGAAAATCTGCTGCGTCGGGATTTTAACGCAATCAAATTATTTTATGAAGATGAGAATTTATCGCTGCTTGCTCTATCATAATGCTCCGGTAGCTTTGGATCTTTTTCCAGAGTTTTTACAAGTTGAGAAGACATAATGGCGATCGCTCATTGCCTGGTCAAATAATCGATGACAGTTGAGGATATTTTTGCAGTGAGCGATCGCCTTACACTAGAGATGCGATCGCGGAGTGGAGGTATTGTGAAACAATCAACCTATCAAGCAGATGCTTTCTGGGATACGGATGCAGCGGTGTGGGTGGCAACCAGTGACAACGTTCCAGGATTGGCAACAGAGGCTAAAACGATTGAAGCGTTGAGCCAGAAACTCCGAACTATGATTCCCGATTTGCTATTTGCAAACAAAGCCGTTTTGAAACAGGCAGGATTACCAAAGGCTTTTTATCGTTGTGATGATTTCAACTCTAAAATTCAAGGATGGTTATTGGCTTGGGTAAGAGATGGCATCAACAGCGGCAGATACACTAGCAGTGCAACTGTCACAGGCACAGCAGTCCTATCAATCAGGAAAGCTGACAGAGGCAGAGGCGACTTATCGCCAAATTATTCAGCACGATCCGCATCAGGTGGACGCGCTGTTTTGGTTGGCATTACTGGCAGATCAGGCGGGTAGAACGGCAGACAGCATCGGCTTTTATCAGCAGGTGTTGGCACTCCAGCCAGGGTCGGCAGAGGCACATGGCAACTTGGGTTCGGTGTTGCTGAAGGTGGGCAAAGTGGAGGCGGCGATCGCCCATCATCGACAAGCCTTAACGCTGATGCCTGATAATGCCAAAGCTCACTACAACTTAGCGATCGCGCTCTATGAACAGAAGCAAGATGACGAAGCGATCGCGTTATATCAACAGGCGATCGCGTTGCAGTCCGATTATGCGAATGCTCATCACAATCTGGGCATGGCGCTTTATCGTCAAGCCAAGCCAGAAGCGGCGATCGCCTGCTATCGCCAAGCGGTGCAGCTAGAGCCAAATCATGCCAGCGCTCACAACAGTTTGGCAGTGGCGCTCTATCAACAAAATAAACTGGATGAGGCGATTGAACATTATCAACAGGCGATCGCGCTTCATCCCGGCTATGTCAATGCTCACGATAATTTGGGGATTGCATTGAAGCAACAGGGCAAG
>JBBSCL010000639.1:0-2554 GCA_038250345.1 Leptolyngbyales cyanobacterium | reverse complement strand
TTGCGCGTTCGAGAACTAGAAACCTTCACAGGCGGACAGGAGCTTGTGATTTGCTTGGATAGTGCGTTTGATTGGCTTCCTGATGCTGACCCGACCCAAAACGATTTTGAGCAAGCTGTCATTGCCGCAGCTTCTTTATATTTTTATGCCTGTCGTCAAAGTCTACAGGTACAGCTATGGACGGCAGGTACGGGTTTAATTCAAGGCAATCAAGCGGTCTTAGAAACACTCGCAGAAACGCGATCGGGCGAATCCATTCAGGTAAGCAGCCTCCCTACCAGTCCGTTCCTATGGCTAACCCAAAATCCAGATAGCCTCAACATCTTGCCGCCTGGTAGCCGTTGGATTTTATGGCAGGCGATCGCCAATCTCAACCCAACAACCTCCCAAAATCTGACTGTACAACGTAATTCCGGCATTCTGGTGCAACCTGACCAATCCCTCCAAATGCAACTGCAATTGCCCGCCACCCGGTAAATTAGAAGGAAAAAATGGAAGAAATTCCCGATGAATTTTGGACTGGGGTAGACCAGTTTAATCAGCAGCAATATTACGCCTGTCATGACACATTAGAAGCGCTGTGGATTGAAGCTGATCAAGCAGACAAGGGGTTTTATCAAGGAATTTTGCAGGTCGCAGTAGGGCTTTATCACTTAAGCAATGAAAATTGGCGGGGAGCCGTCATTTTAATGGGAGAAGGGATTAATCGGCTGTATTCTTATCTGCCTGTTTATGCTGAGGTGGATGTAGAAAGTTTTGTTGTGCATACTTCCCTGTTACACAAATGGTTACAGCAGTTGGGATCTGAGCAAGTGGCGATCGCCCTCCAGCAGCTTAACTATGGCTCTGATTCCACGGCTGCAACTTCAGATTGGACGCTGCCCACACTGCAAAAAATGATTATAAAAAGTAACGTCTCCAATCTTGGATTGCCTTAATCAATCGACGAGAAGAATCACGGTGAGAAGAGTGTTTTAGAGTATGGTTAAATTGAAAGTTTGCAGAAACTTTTCGCGACATTCAAAAGTCTCTATGCTAAGACAGTGTTGTAGTGAGTTCACCGTTTTTGGATAGTCTTTTTTGCACCATGCGTTATTCTCAACTTCTCCGGGTTCCCTTGCGTAGACTTGCAATGTTCGCGATCGCGCCCACCGCGATCGCCGCAACACTGCTGTTTGACTGTCTGATTGGGTTTACGCCAGTGGGTTCTCAAGCAGTAAACGCTCAAACTGCGGAACCATCGCGACCGCTAACGTTGCGCTCTGACATCCAAGAAGCCAATTCCAAAACGGGAGTGATCACCGCCCGTGGCAACGTCCAAATTTACTATCCATCGCGGCAAATTCAAGCAACTGCTGCACAGGCTCAATACTTTAGCCGTGAACGCCGAATTATTCTCACGGGCGATGTTTATGTCTTGCAAAAAGGCAACAGCCTTCGCGGTGAAACGATTACCTACTTAATCGACGAAGGACGTTTCGTTGCCCTGCCTCAGGCTCCTAGACAAGTAGAAGCCATTTACCTAGTGCAAGATAGCCCCGCCCAAACTCCGGCTCCAGTCGCCGCGCCAACCCCTGTGCCTACTGCCGATCCGTTTGGTCAATCTGAATTTTCTCCGTCCACTACTCCCAGTGGCGTTAACCCAGCGACAACCCGTTAATGGTTGTTCGCATCGCTGATAAGATGAGTATTGCGAATTGTGGTGAATATAGCCAGGAGTGGGCTGTTGAAAATCGTTCTTGAGAATATTCACAAATCCTACGGGCAGCGCGTAGTCGTCAGCCGGGTTAGTCTTTCGGTCGCTCAAGGTGAGATTGTTGGGCTGTTAGGTCCAAATGGGGCTGGCAAAACTACCACGTTTTACATTGCCACAGGGCTAGAAAAACCTAATCAAGGGCGCGTTTGGCTAAATGACACCGAAATTACGGGTGTATCGTTTCATCGACGGGCACGGATGGGGATTGGATATCTCGCTCAAGAAGCTAGCATTTTTCGGCATTTGACGGTTGGAGAAAATATTCTTTTGGTGATGGAGCAAACCAATGTGCCGCGATCGGAGTGGGAGGGTCGGCTACATCAGCTACTCAAAGAATTTCGGCTTGAAAAAGTAGTCAATACATTGGGGCTTCGAGTTTCTGGAGGAGAGCGTCGCCGAACTGAGATTGCTAGGGCTTTAGCCACCGGACGGGATGGTCCTCAATTTTTGCTGCTGGACGAACCGTTTGCTGGAGTTGATCCGATCGCGGTCAACGAAATCCAGCAAATTGTGTCTCAATTGCGCGATCGCCAGCTTGGCATTTTGATCACCGATCACAACGTCCGCGAAACGCTAGCAATCACCGATCGCTCCTACATCATGCGAGACGGACAGATTTTTGCCTCCGGCAGCTCCGAGGAGCTTTACGATAACCCAGCAGTCCGACAATATTATCTAGGCGATCGCTTCCAGCCTTAAACGCTAAACTTTTTCCTGCCAATTCTGTATACTCCCCCATGCAAAGCCCATGACTATCGACGTTTCCACTTCAAAAAAGCCCCCCTTTCGGCTCTCCGG
>JBBSCL010000638.1:0-2565 GCA_038250345.1 Leptolyngbyales cyanobacterium | reverse complement strand
GAGAACCTATTCACCTTTATCAATGCGGCATTTTTTACCATTAGTTTGGTGATGTTTTTGCTGGGGCGAGTCGGCGATGGCATTTTGGTCGCGGTGGTGATTTTTGGCGGTGTGCTGGTTAACATTGGTCAAGAAATTTGGGCAAAGCGCAAACTGGATGAAATTGCGCTGCTGTATCGTCCAAAAGCGATCGTCATCCGCGAAGGAAAAGAACAAAACGTTGATCCGAGTGAGATTGTGCTAGGTGATGTGCTGGTGTTACGTCCGGGCGACCAAATTGTGGTGGATGGCGCGATCGTTGGCGATGGAAAAATTGAGGTCGATGAATCGTTGCTCACGGGAGAGTCTGATTCGATTCCTAAGATGGCTGGCGCTCCGGTTTATTCGGGCAGTTTTTGCGTTAGCGGCACTGCCTGCTATCAAGCTGAAAAAGTTGGCACTGATACGGTGGCGCACAAGCTGATGACGGGCGCAAGGGCGTTTCGTCAGGTGCTAACTCCGGTGCAGCATGAGATCAATGTCGTGATTCGGGTGTTTTTGCTGATTGCCTGCTTTCTCTGGATTTTGGTGGCAATTAGTTTTTTAAGCCGCGCCTATTCGCTCAACGATGTGATTCAGCGAGCGGCGGTGATTGCGGGACTGGTTCCGGCGGGGCTGTTACTGGCAATCACTCTGGCGTATGGGCTAGGCGCGGTGCGAATGATTGGCGAAGATGTGCTGATCCAACAGGCAAATGCAGTGGAATCGCTGAGCAATGTAGATATTTTGTGTCTGGATAAAACGGGCACCCTGACCACGAACCAGATTGAGCTGCAAGAGATTTATCCGATCGCAATCAGTCAGGAGGAGTTGCGATCGCTCCTCGGAATCTACGCCGCCAGCACGATCGCAGGCAACAAAACCAATGATGCGATCGCGAACATTTGTCCCGGCATTGTCATGGATGCGATCGCGGAAGTTCCTTTCTCATCGGTCCGCAAGTGGAGCGCACTTACCTTTGATGTTTCCGCCACAGACCCCTCACACCTGAAATCTGGAACCTATGTCCTCGGTGCGCCAGAATTTCTCATGTCCTTGGCTGGCTTAGATCCTGATAGTGCCGATTATATCGAAGAGGGTACTCAACAGGGGTTACGAGTGGTGATGTTTGCCCATAGTCCGCAAAACTTAACACCCGAAGAAAACTCGACAGCAGAGCTACCTCAAGACCTAAAACCACTCGGAGTTTTGCGATTTAGCGATCAACTGCGACCCGAAGCCAAACAAACGTTGGATGGATTTGCGGAGGCTGGAATTGAGGTCAAAATTATTTCGGGAGACAACCCGACAACGGTCGCAGCTTTAGCCAAACAAGCAGGTCTGGGAGAAAACATTGAGGTGGTTTCGGGGCAAGAGTTAGCGCTGATGGATCAAGCGCAGTTTATTCAAACCGCATTGACGAGTACGGTGTTTGGCAGAATTACGCCAGAGCAAAAAGCAGACTTGGTGCGGGGATTACGCCGCCGGGGAAAATACGTTGCCATGATCGGCGATGGGGTGAATGATGTGCTGGCACTGAAACAGGCGAATTTGGCGATCGCGATGGAAAGCGGCAGCAAAGCCACCCGCAGCGTTGCCGATATTGTGTTGCTGAAGGATTCTTTTGCGGCGTTACCTCACACCTTTTTGGAGGGTCAGCGGATTCGCAATGGCATTCAAGATGTGATGAAGCTGTTTTTGGTCAGAACGTTTTGCGTGACGCTGTTGGTGTTTGCCACGGCGATCGTTGCCGATAGCTTTCCATTGCAAAATAAACAAAGCGCGATCGTGGCGCTGATTGGGGTTGGGTTTCCCACTATGTTTATTCCCGTGTGGGCAAAAGCCGGAGCCATTCCCCGCCGCAGCATGGTACGAGGAATTCTCCACTTCGTCATACCCGCAACGCTGACGCTGACTTTAGTTGCGCTGTTCGTCTACTTGTTCTATCTAGTCGTTGCCATTCTCGATTTGCAGCCCAATCTTGACTTGTTGCAGGTTGATTACGCCACGCCGCGCAGCGCTTTAGTGACCATTTTGATCATGGGTGAACTGCTGCTATTGCCCTTCCTCAAACCGCCCACAGAGTTTTGGGTGGGCGGTGAACCCTTGAGCGGCGATTGGCGCTATACCATCGTTGCGATCGTGCTTCTCGGCGTATATTTCCTAATTTTGGCGGTGCCGCCGTTTCGTAATTTCTTTGAACTAGAGCCACTCAGCCTGTGGAGCTACTTGTTTTTAGCGTTTGTGGCGCTTGAATGGTGCCTGATTTTACGGGCAATATGGCGCAGTCGCTTCCTCGATCGCTTCCTCGGCATTGATTTGGGCTAGCAGCCTTTCTCTATTATCTACCGTCAAATCTGAATTTTAGATAGTGCTTTTGATAGCGGCAGACTGGGATGCACCCTCTAACTGGTGAGTAACCTTTTGTCCGAAATGCAGTATTGAATGAACGCCTCCAGATTTTGCTCTAAAAAGTTGAAGGTTTTTATTAATTACCTGATTTAGAAATTTAAACACAGAAATAAAGTTCGACTTTCCAGACCCATT
>JBBSCL010000637.1:0-2577 GCA_038250345.1 Leptolyngbyales cyanobacterium | reverse complement strand
GCCAAACCAATCAATCAAACCTCAAAGATCGCGGCAGGGAACCTGGCTTTTTGTGAGTGTTGCCATGCTTGCCAGCGCGATCGCCGCCGCATTTGGAGCGATTTGGCACAACGCGCGATCGCCCCAAGTCACCCAACAGCCTCCCAGCATCGAAACTCCAGAAAGTGTCACTCCACAGCCTAGCAATCCATCTCCCACGCCTACACCCATCGCCCCCGTCCCTACGCCCCCGCCAAAATCACCTGAACCGCTCCCGCCCTCCCCAACACCGCAACCCTCCAGCACCGACAATAGCGGCAGCGTTCCTGTACCCGGCTTTACCACAGGCGTTGCAGAACAAACAATTATTGCTAAGCTTGGCGAACCTTCTAGATCAGGCACCGGATACTGGAGCAACACCCGCTCTGCCCAATATGATCTGGTTCCCGATCAAGTGACTGTGGCGTACCTGTACGACAAAGACACCTCTAAAGTACGCCAAACCGAAGCCTCCTTCGCCCAATCCATTGATCGCGCCGTTATGATAGAAACCCTCAACGGCATGTTAGATGGCAGCCTTACCGCCTCAATTGAAGAAGGATTTAATAGTGTATGGAAGCGGAATGCCAACCAACACACTTTTTCTACAGCAACCCTCAAAGGCACCATTGAACGCAACGATCGCGATCGCATCTACATCGCTATTTGGGAAGCCGACTTGCACTGAAATTGCGATCGCTGAGTGAACCTTGCTCTTTTTCCAGGGTGCGTTTCAACTTTGCTCACCTTGGTGAAACGGCAAAACTTGCTACAGTCGAAAAACTCTAATAATGCCTGTATAGATCTTCAGAAAGATTCTTCAGAAAAGACTTTCAGAGAATGGACACATCCCGACTCGAACGGGAGACCCCCACGATGTCAACGTGGTGCTCTAACCAACTGAGCTATGCGTCCGTGATGACTCACTACAGTAGCATACATCGAGCGGAAACGGCGATCGCAGTGAGTTATTCAAATAGTTGACATCGGTTCAGCGATCGCTGAGAAGATTCATCCTTTTTATAGATTGCAAAGCTAGCATTAAACTTCGTTGCGGAGACACCTGCTGAATGAGTATCCATGTTAGTTTCGTTCATATAGAACAATCTTGCAGAGTTTGGGAAAAGGAGAACACTCTTGGAATTGCGCTCACATCAAGCTTTACACGTTTCTAATCGAGAAGATATTAGTGAATATGTGGCTCATCTTCAGCTTCATATGAGTCTACAAGCTCGCAACTTAGTTCCACACTTAACCCAAGTGACCGATAGCCGAGAGCAATTGTTACAGCAAACTCAAGCTAATTTTGAAAAACTAATTTCTCGGCAAATAAATTAATCTGCTAGTCTACTGATTGCATCAAAGCAGGGCTGTACAGTCCTGCTTTGATATTTAGCATCTATTTCAATATAAGTTGTAATCTGCGCGTCTGTTCTGTTGGGTAAGGTCGTGAGTCTTCAACGGGTGATTAGCATAGCGACTGCAAAAGGTTTACTGAGGGTTGCCAGATTGCTTAATGGGAGTTGTCAGGCTGGCTTTCACCAATTCTTTTAGAGTTTGTTCAACTGATCGCGGTTGCCAGCCGAGTTCTTGTCGTGCTTTAGTGGCATTTACTTGCACACAGCGATCGTAGATATAGTGAACTCGCTCTCGACTTAAAGGGGGCTGCCAGGAAAGCAGCCGACCTACAGGATCAAGCAGATTGCCCAACAATCGCACGAGCCATTCTGGTGCATCGACAGGGGCAGAAAGTCCTGATTCTTGCCCTAGAATTTCAAACATTTCGCGGGTCGTTAGATCACCAGCAGAAATGATGTAATGTTCGCCTGATTTGCCTTTTTCGGCGGCTAACAGCATGGCGATCGCCAAGTCATCTACCTGCACAATGCCTGTTACCCGTTGTCCGCCTGCCCACAGTTTTAAGCGTCCCTTTAAAAAGGACTGAAGAACAGGACCGAAATGAGGATCATCCGCACCAAAAATGCCGGATGGTAAGATGCTGATGGCATCTAATCCTTGTGCAGCAGCACGATCGACCAGTTGTTGCGCTTCGTACTTAGTGCGATCGTAGGCAGAAGAAAACCCTTTTTGCTGACGTACAAAGGTTTCATCAACTGTTTGACCGTTGGTATCGCCAAAAATGCCGATGGTGCTGCAATAGATCAGTTTGGCTCCTGCTGCCTGTGTTGCTTCCACGATCGCACGAGTGCCTTCCACATTCACCCGCTGCATTTCCGCTTCGTTGACAATGCCTAATTCCACATAAGCAGCCAGATGAAATACCACATCTACTCCTGTCATGGCAGCTTTTAGGACAGCGCGAACGACTTCATCGCGCTTCGCTCCGCTAATTTCTCCATACACCAGATCTATCTGACAGCTTGCCAAGCGCTTTAGGTTGCTGGACTTGCGGACTAATCCAACCACGCGATCGCCCCGCTGATTAAGCGCTTTAACCAGATGTGATCCTGTAAATCCGTTGGCTCCAGTAACCAAAACTTTCATATCAAAACCTATGCTATAGAAGACGCTGGTTGAATCGTTGCATTCGCAGTGGCG
>JBBSCL010000636.1:0-2579 GCA_038250345.1 Leptolyngbyales cyanobacterium | reverse complement strand
GATAGCAGTCCTCTTCTACTTTGGCTTCCGTCAAGCCAAACGCCGCTGGAGCTAACGAATGTCGAATGCAGAGTGTCGAATGCAGAATGTCGAGTGTCGAACGCAGAATATCGAATACAAATTCGTTCGTACTTTGCCCTTCATATCTTCACCTGTCTACTTTTTCTTTGTTTGTAGCTTCATCCGCTCAAAACTAAGCGCCCCCACGCCCGCAGTGACTAAGAAAATACCAAACCACTGCACCCCTTGCAACTTGTTTTGGATTAGAAACCAGGCAAGTAACGCAGTCATCACAGGACCGATCGAGGCAACGATCGAGGCTAAACCTGCCCCCATATACCGCACCCCAAAATTATTAGATAGATAGCCAACTAGGGTCAAACAGCCCAATACGATACCACTCAGAATAAAACCTGTACGCTTGTCTGGCTCTACGATTACGCCCAAATTAGGACCCAGTAAAATCAAAATAACAGCAGACAATACAAAAATAGTGAAGAACTGAATCAGGCTAACGGGAACTGGATGCAGTTTCTTAAAGCCAAGCTGCATCAGAATGAGATATAGGGCAAAAGCGACCCCAGAGCCAACGGCAATGATGATGCCTTCTGGTGAAAACCCTTTGCCAGATTCAAAAATTTTGGGGAGTGCGGTTAGGATGATACCCGTCAAAATCGTGCCCATTACTGCCCAGCGTAGAGGAGTGGGGCGATCGCCAAAGAGAAACCACGCCAGCGGCACCGTAAAAATGGGATACATAAACAAAATGGTGACGGCGGGTCCTGCCCCTATCTGCCCGATCGCAATATAAATCATCACTTGGGATAGAAAGAGAAACACGCCGCTGCCCACCACAATCCAGATTGGCTTGCGATCTTGTAGGGCAAAAAATCGTTTCAAATCTCTCCAAACCGGCGGATAGAGAACCATTGCCACAATCACCATCAGCGGCAACACCACTAGCATTCGCAGCCACAGAATCAACAGCGAATTGCCTAAATTAAGCTGAAGAAAACCACCCACATCAAAGCTATCCAACACTCTAGCGGGGGTAAGCTGAAAAACTTTTGTAATTGGATTACCGCTGCCATTTCCAATAATCCGTACCACTACATTGTGAATCGACAGCGCCACCGTTGAGAGCAACACTAAACATAACCCCGTCCAAAAGCTAGATAGCTCTTTTTTTGCAGGTGCCTGTTGGGGCAGGGAGGAGCCTGGAAACGCTAGCGGAGCCGGAGAAATTGTTGCAGAGGCTTGAGGCTGCTGTGTTTGAGAGGGATAAGCTTGGGGCGATTGACCTATTGGTTGCACTGGTGCGGATCGCAGTGGGGCAAAGGGCAGTTCGGGCGGATAGCCTTGTGGGGGTTGCTGAGCCGATTCGTATCCTACGCCATAGGTTGATTGCGGCAATGTACCGTTTTCCTGAGGTAACAATGGCTGTTGCGATCGCGGTTCCGCTTCCAATAACAACTGATCTCGAATCCGGCTAACCAACGTTTCTAAAACAGCTTCTCCCTGCTGCTCTAGGCTGTGCATCCGGCTAAGCCGCTGAGAGAGGGCGCTTTCATAGCTTGCCAATTCCTGCTGTAAGGTATTGAACGTGGCGCTAAAAGTAGAATCCAACGATGCCAACAGTCGATGGGCATGGTCGCTCGAATCACTGCCATCGCTAGACAGCGCCATCCTGCTACTACCCAATTGATTAGTGTTAGCCAGTTGATTAACCTGCTGCACCATCACGTTTTGCAAGTGATTGGCTAATACGAGCGCTAGTTGCTTCGCCCAGAGTTGCTGTTGGGCGACTTGCTGTTGAGACAACGACTCCTGCTGTCGTGTTTGCAAAGTCTGTTGGGTGGTTTGCAGCTTGCCAACTTCCGCAGTCAATCGGGCTTTTTCTGCCTGAAGTTGCGTCACCTCTTGAGATAGTTGAGTGACTAACCCTTGATGCAAATGCTTCAAATCCTGAGTCACCGTTTGCAGGATGCCCTCAACAGTCCGTGCATTTTCACCGTTAATCTCTGGTCGATTCTCCATTGGTTCCTCAAAGGCTCCTACGTTTCCACCCCTGGTTTTGTCATAGTGTACCCAGTGACTCAGGATTCAGTATTGCCCGTTTTAGGCAAAATGCAATTCTTAAGATTCTATAGCAGGTGTCAGTTTCTAGGGGTAAACAGGTTTGTGTGCCTAAGTTTACGCCTATTGCTTGTCATAACTATTCTGGATACTGCTACATTAATCCGCTACTAAGTTACTCTCCCTCAGCGAAAGTGGAACCAATTAATCAGGAAAATTGAGGAAAATTTAAATTTGTGTAGCAATCCCGGTGAAGTACGAAATCCGAATAACGAAATCCGAAGGGGAAAAGGGCAATGGACAAACGGGCGAATTACGAGGTATGAGGGGCGAACGAGTTTATATTCGACATATCTGCTACAGAGACGCTACCAAACGACATTTAATCTAGCCCTTGGAACCTGATGTTAGCTCAAGCTACTTTTTAGCTGATCTCTCGCTGCTTCAAGCGCTTCGGCTAGTTTGCTGTCGTCGCGTCCGCCTGCTTGGGCGAGGTTGGGTCT
>JBBSCL010000635.1:0-2580 GCA_038250345.1 Leptolyngbyales cyanobacterium | reverse complement strand
TTCTCCTTTTTAACGTTCACTAGAAACATCACAGCAATTTTAGGTTGAATACCAGATACATTATATCGATCGCGTATGGCGACACTATATCGATCGCGAATAAAAAATTAATCAACTCTGAGTGGGTGCCCAAGGACCAACTACTGGTTCGCCGCGCTTTTCTTTTTCTGCGAGTTCGAGGTTGAGTGTGAGCAGTTTTTCGAGTAGGTCGTCGTCTGGTTTGAAGCCGTACGCTTGCATGACGATCGCATCAAGTTTGGCGTGGAGCTTGAAGAGTTGGCTGGTGGGTTCGTAGAAGTATTCATTGTAGAGTTTGGTGATGCCCCACTGTTTGCGTTCCATTTGGGTGGAGCGGTAGTCGTGGAGTTCTTGGGCGGTGGCGCGAATAGGAGCGATCAGTTTGGGGGCTGGGGTTTGGGGAAAGGGGAAGGTTTCAAAACAGGTCGTATTTGTGTAACGAATGTCGGATTTAAGCGTAGAACTCTGAGCTTTAACCCAAATAAAATGAACTCTTGAGTTCAGAATTCCAAGGATGTAGAAATCATCTGATGCGAACACCATATTGGCTTCACAAGCTAGCACCGAAGAATCAATAGAAGAGAAGACAGTAAATTTAGAATATTTAGGTATAGCGAAGTAATAGGATAGTCCTTCAATCGCTCTTCTCATAGCAGGTCTAGATCTCTCAAACAACCACCATTTCTCACGTTTGCGAATGCTTTTATCTTGTTCTCTCTCAGCCTTCAATTTCTCTTTAACTCTTGCAAAAGGTTGTGTATATTCGGAAGCTTCTTCAATTGACATCTCATTAAAACCAATGACCCAATCCATTTCTAAAAAAGGATTTATGAGGCTTCTACCATCAATCATTGGCTTTAAAATCTTAGAATTATCGGGGTTACTGTTTATCCATGCCTCTGCCTCATCTTTAGTAATAACGAAGCCTTTTCCAGCCAATTTACAGGCTTCAAACGAAAAACTTTTGTTAGCATTTATTTTATTAGCAGCCGAAACATCTGTTTCTGTCTTGAGTGAGTTCGATATAAAATCCACTCGCACATTATCTAGAATTAGTTCCTTTGGCTCGGTATTTGACCAATTGACTATGCTGACATGAACAACAGCATCACCTGACCATTTTTGTGTTGAAATCGCTTCATGAATAAATCCACCTTTGCTTAGGATGTAATCTAGGCTAGCTTGTCTCGCAGTATTTTGAGAGATAGAGTTAGTTCCTACTAACCCTGCTCTACCCGTTTGAGGATTAAGATTATCTGCTGCCTTCCTAAACCAGAAAATACAGAAATCCGGTTGCCCTTTTACGTCTGGGAACTGCTCATACAGCCTCTCTGTATATTCATCACCGAGTTCAACTCTTATCTTTTTACCACCCAAAAACGGCGGATTGCCAATAATCGCGTCTGCTTTCACCCACTCTGTAAACAGCGCATCCTTACAGACAATATTGTCATCCAGCTTGTCTAACGGCAGGGGGGGTTGATCATGAATATCGCAAAGGTCGATCGCCACCTTACGAGCAATCATCAGCGTCACCCGCGCCAATTCCACCGCAAACTCATTCGTATCCATCCCATAAAACTGTTCCGCAGTAACAAAGCCAATGCTCATCTGCCCTTCCCCAATTTTCGACTTAGGATTGGCATCAATCTTGTCTTGCAGCACCCGCTCCAGCCGTTTTAGCTCTAGATAAGCCATGTACAGAAAATTCCCCGACCCACACGCCGGATCAAGCACTTTGTATTGACGTAACTCCGTCTGCAACCCAGAAAGTTCTGCCAACGTCGTGGCATTAGCGATCTTCTCTTCCCAATAGCGCGTAATCGTCGGGCGAACGATCTTGAGAATATCTTCCTCAGAGGTGAAGTGAATCCCGTGAGCATGACGTTCGGCGCTGTCGCTTTTGCCGATCGCTGACTCAAAAATATTGCCAAAAATCGACGGACGTACCGCCTTCCAATCCTGCGAGGCGGCGGCTTCCAATAGCTCCAATTCTTTCTCGACTAGCTCTAGCGGATGCACCTCTGCAAACAAGCCACCGTTAAAATACTCCACGCCTTGATATCGTCCGGCTGGTGTGATTCCCGATCGATTCATTTCCTGAAACAGGTTGCCCAAAATATCATAGGTGTTCGACGGTTTGCCCTGACGCGATCGCTTCAAACACTCGCACACAAACCCAATAAATAGATCTTTAGGCAGCAGTTCTCGATCTTCCGCAAACATTGCCAACACGCACTGCAACACAAACCGCTGAGCAATCTTCGGATCAACCGCATCCCGCCGCCGTTGGGTCAACATCGTCAGCAATTCGCCCATGCGTCCCGCTGCTTTCTCCGTCACCGCCACCAGATTATTGTTAAAAATCGGCGCACGATCCAACTCTGGATTCATGAACGTGAACGCGCCTATGCGATCGGGTAAGCGCTCTAAAGCAACCTTCTCGATCGGCTCCTCCGACTGCTTCTGAAAGTCGTAGATCCAAAACTCATCAAAATTGCACAGAATCACATATCTGGGGCACTGCAACTGAAACCAATAGGTCACCGCCTGAGCGTAATG
>JBBSCL010000634.1:0-2596 GCA_038250345.1 Leptolyngbyales cyanobacterium | reverse complement strand
GACGTTTTCCAGCAGTGGCATCGTAGGGTTGCTTATCAAACCAACTAACTAAGCCCAACTGCAACCGCTGCAAAGCGATCGCCCACTCGACCCACTCTGAAACGCCAACCGTCGCAGGAACGCCTGCCGCTGTGACTGCTTGCTGCTGCGCCAAATCATTAAACAGGGTTTTTAACCCCGGCGATCGCACCGACTTTGCCCAACTGCGCCAGGGACCGCGCTGTTCAGATCCGCCAAACCCTAATGAACCTTGATTTTGGTCAAAAATCCAACTCACCACATTTACTTCCAACTCTTGCCAGGTTTTTAGCCCTTGATCAAGTCCAGCGGCAAAGTCTGCAATGTCCTTAGTAAAATCCTTGGCGGCATCGGGTTTATTTGCGGCTTGTTGCAGCAGTTCGGCAAGTTGCCCAATTTGTTCACGGGTCAAAACTTCAGCCTGGTTTGGATCGATCGCATCCAAAAGCTGGCTCAATCGTTCTTCTGGTGATTGAGTCGCGATCGCCTGCACCACTTTGGTTAACACTGAACTGGTTTGATTATTCTTTTGCCAGCGATCCCACTCCCCTTGAATCGTCTTCAACGCTCGCTGCTTGCGCGTTGCTTTAGCCTGGATTAACTCATCAGCAGACTTTAACTGCACCTGAACCTCTTCTACCTGTTCCTGCAAACAGCGCTCAAACAATTCACCTGTGCCAGTGTCAACCTCTGCCTGCAACATCTCATACACCTGATCTTTTGAGCGAATCTCGCCTTTGAGAGTGGCGGCAATGATGCGGTTAATCAAATCTAAGTAGCGATCGTTCATAGAGAAGGTGAGAGGGCAAGGGGGCAGTGGTCAGGAGGGAGAGGTAACTGTACTTAGCGTAGCAAAAAGAGGATTCTAGCCTGTCTCGCTTGCATAAAACGTACTCTGGCACCTGAAACCTAACACCTGAAACCTGTTTTAACCAGATGTGCTGCGTTGCTTTGAGATATTTAGACTTTCTTTAGAATTGAATGACTAAATAAATGTTTCGAGTCGTTTATATTTCTTAAACTATTGAAATACAGGTTGATTTTTGTATCTTTCGTTTGGAATAGGTTAGAAACGCGCTATGGCTTCATCAAATACTTCGCTTCGTAACGCCACTGAAATCACTCAAGCGGCTGCGAATACTTCATCAAGCTGGAAAATCAAGCTGCTTTACGACGGTGAATGCCCATTGTGTATGCGCGAAGTAAAGTTTTTGCAAAAACGTGATGCGGGTCGCGGATGGGTGGCATTTGTGGATATTGCCAGCGATGACTACACCGCAGAGGCGAATGGCGGCGTGGATTTTGAGACTGCAATGGGGCGGATTCACGCAGTATTACCGGATGGCACTGTGGTTCAAAAGGTGGAAGTGTTTCGTCGCGTCTATGAAGTGTTGGGATTGGGCTGGATTTACGCCATCACCAAACTTCCTGTCATTGGCTGGCTAGCCAACGCTTTGTATGATTTTTGGGCAGATCGGCGGCTTGCCCTGACGGGTCGTTCTATGGCAACCGTTTTAGCAGAGCGTCAACAGCGTGAGTGCGATCAAGCAGGACGCTGTCGATTGTAGGGAACATAATAGAACAGGGTGAGTCATCTTCCGTAAATGGTGCTGCAATTGAGTGGTTCTTTTGCTCACCTGTCAGGAATTCTATTAAGAATCGCTGGATTTACTGTTGGCATTTTGTTTTGCCAATTTAGTTTTTCCATCTCTGTTCGACTGTTTTTAGGACTATTTTCTATGGTTCGCCCTGTTTTCGGTAGAAAATCCATTACCGCATCGATCGCGTTGGTCATGGGAACGGCGATCGCGATTTCGCCCCTGATTGCCTTAGCCCAACAATATACGCCTCCTAAGCGGGGCATTCCAGGACGACGAGAAGGAGCTGGAACCCGCAGCCCGAATGATGTCTGTGTTTCTAGCAAAAAGCCGCTGATGGCATTATCTCCAACGGATAGCTTTAGCACCACCACGTCTCAAACTCCGACGCTGTTTTGGTACATTCCTAAAACGAAGGCTGTGGCGGCAGAACTGCGAATTACAGACAATAGCGATAAAGATGTCTACAGCGCTCTGATTTCCTTGGATGGGGGCGCAGGCGTATTGAGTCATTCGTTGCCTAAGACCGCAATCAATGACATGGAGCTAGGGAAAGATTATCGCTGGCAGTTTGCGTTAATTTGCGATGTTAATCAGCCATCCAGAAATCCGTTTGTGGAAGGAGTTATGCAGCGAATTGAGGGCAATGATTCGCTGAGTATGGCTTTGGAAAAGTCATTTGATGTGCGCGATCGCGCCTCGATCTATGCAGCTTCTGGCATTTGGCAAGACGCGATCGCGACATTGGCACAAGAACGCTGCACCAGTCCCAAAGATCCGGCTCTGCTCATTGGCTGGAATACGCTGCTAAAATCAGTGCGGTTAGAAGCATTTGCTCAGGAACCCCTAAGCCGCACCTGCACGACAATTAGCGTGAAATAAGCTAGTGCTATTAAGATTTCGGGGTTAAACGACCATCTGGTTTTCGAGGGTGCTACAACGTTGACAGCATTTAGGCACCGATATGCACCCCCAAGTTT
>JBBSCL010000633.1:0-2596 GCA_038250345.1 Leptolyngbyales cyanobacterium | reverse complement strand
GCTGTTTTTCAAAGAACTGCCGACCGCTTGGAGCGCCCGATCCATTGCTTCAATCGAAGTGGTGAACAGTTCGTAGTTGCCGATCGTCGCATGAACGCCTTGGACTTCTGCCTGCAAGGTTTTTGCCTGATTCTTGCCGCTAGTGGGGCTAAGCCGAGTCCAGGCAAAAACCGTTTGCTCACCCAAAGGCAGAGAACCTACGCTCAACCCTTGAGTTTTGGCGAGGTCATCTAAGTGGGCGATCGCCTGATCCGCATCCTCGTTCGAGCGCTGAGCAATGAAGATCCAATCATTAGGAAGGAAATTCGGAGTTTGACGTTCGGCGGATTGTTTTTTGTTCTTTGTTTTGGTAACAGGTTCAACTATGAAATTGGGCAGTAAACCTAGGGCATACTCGCCTTTAACCCAGCTAAACACGTCTTTTTCGAGGTCAAGCTGCCAGCGCGATCGCATAGAATCCAGCGGTTGATTGACCAGTTTAGACAATACGTCATAGCCTGCCAAATCACTACTAAGCCGACTCCAAGTGCGATCTAAGTTGGTGCCTGACAAGGAAAATGGACTCGCATCGGGAATGTGTTGCAGCGCTGCTACGGGTTGGGTCAAAGTAGGCGTATTAGAGGTTCCTTTGCCATCAGCCGTTAATAGAGCGGTATCTGCCATCAAACCCAGTGGGTTCAATCCCAGGGCGATCGCCATCGTTTGATACTTCTGTTCAATCTCCTTTTTGTCTTCCAGCACAGTCGCATTAGTCTTTCCTGTCGCTCTGACCGCTGACTCAGCAGCAGGTTTTTCTAACCAAGCAGTCAGTCGGGGCAAGTTGACCACGGTTAACCCAATCCGGGGCTGCGTTAATGTATCCAGGGCTTGAGCATAGGGTTTAGCGTTGCTCAGATTCAGATCCACGGCTTGCACGTTGGTAATGGCATCGCGCAGCACTTTAGGATGGTTGGCAAACAGGACAAACTGATCGCCGACGACCGCGCTGGAGAGAGAGGGGATAGGGAATAGGGAATAGGGAACAGTGTTAGAGTTTCTTCGTTTATCCTTTTTGGAGAGTTTCGTATCTTTTTCTCCGGTTGGCACGGCAGCATAGATTAGCTTCACGCCTTTGTATTGCTCAAAGCCAAGATCACTTCCCGCGATCGCCCGCTTCTGCCAGAACAACTGCAAAAATTCCCGCGATCGCTCTGGGTCTTTGGTGGCGATCGCTAGCAGATAGCCGGGTTGGTTGCCATTCAACGAGTCGCGATCAAAGTCTAATGTCGTCAGGGCGATCGTGATCTCATCGCCTAGCCACGGCTGCACATCCCGCTGATACTCCAGCCCGGTGTTTGTCAGCAGGCTCTGCTTAAACTGGGTGAACTCTTGCCGCGATCGCCGCCGATCTTGCGGACGAGCCACCACCTGCCGAAATTGCTCCAATTTATCTGGGTTGACCAACAGCGACACCATCGCAGGCGCTTGCTTCGGCACAAATATGGCAGCACTGGGAGTAGTCGCCGCCCCCTGAGTCAGCAAGCCCAGCGGACTTTGCGCCGCAATCCAATAAAAGCCGCCCGCGCCCAGCAGCAATAGCATCACCACGGCGACAATCAGACCCGAAAAAAATGAACGAAGCTTCATGGCAATCATGCCGCTTGGCAATGGCAACAACAGTCCAGCATCCATTATTTCAGCACATCGCCCTTTTCACACATTAACGATGATGAAGGGCACTATGCAGGAAGCTGATACACACTTTGATCGGTTGCGCCTGACACGGCAATTTCATACGCATCCTGCCACTCCGCCCGACCACCCAGCCAGTCTTCTAACCTATGGGCTTCTGTAAATGTGAGTTCGCCAACTTCCAGCGCATAGGAAATTCGCCCCACTAAAATCAACCTGGCATCACGAGTCGCCTCGTTTTTCAATGCCAGCTCGACAATTTCCTTGAAATCTTCAAATCGTTGCTTACTCATGATTCAAAGCGGGTGCGATCGTAAATGTCCATGCTGCCGTCTTTAAAGATCAGAACTACCCTATCAATCTGCTCAGCGATATCTAAATCCAAGGCTCTCTTAATTCCTCGTTCGATCTCACTAAGGTCATATTCTGATCTGTCAATATGGTATCCGACATTCGCAGCACCCTGCTTTATGGCTTGCTTAATTCCCGCCTGAACTCGATTTGCAAGGGAGGTTGCTTCCTCAGTTAATCGCTTAAAATCCCAGAGCGCACTATCTATTTCGGCATCAGGAGTCTTCACTCCTTCAGGCAAGCCAATTTCTTTCAAGAGTCGCACTTGTTTTCCCTGCGTAGCAAACACCTGGGCAACAAACTGCTCAGACTGGATATTTTGCTTGCCATGCTGTTCATGAGTCAGAACAAACCCACCTGTCTTTTCATCAAAGTAAGTTCGCTGATACTCGCATTCAGCACTTTCATAGAGTTCTTGACTCTTGGAAAGATGCCATTCTTGCTTTGTCATCTGCTTACTGCGTCCAAAAAATAGTCACAGGAAACAGATTCGCATATGTATATCGCTACAAAAGTGTTTGATATTGGGCTGCAATACCATTTGTGGATTATCGATTATGGATTACTGAAATAT
>JBBSCL010000632.1:0-2601 GCA_038250345.1 Leptolyngbyales cyanobacterium | reverse complement strand
CTTTGCTTGCCGTTCACGCTCCTTTTCTGCACAGACCATCACTTGAGTCGATTGAATTTCTTCCACCAAGCTTTCTAATTTTGGAATGCTGGCACAACTGGTTCTCACTTCTCTCATCAAAGCTTCTAGATCATCCATCCGGTGTTTAATTTCACTGTCACTTTCTCGTGAAGCGACTGGTTGAGGAAACATGTAAACAGGCGTGGGCGGAGCGGCTGAGGCGACACTGCTGAAATTAATTTGCTGTAGGTGCCTTAATTCTCGAATCTCGTCTTCAAGCGCTGCAACTCGATCATCGGTGCTAGTTCGCAAGCCTTGACGCAGCAGCCTACAAACCAGCTCGGTGACTGCAATTCCATCGTTGCCTGCCCGGTCTCTTAGATCTTGCATTAAGTCTTCAGGCAACCGAAAACTTACTAATTTCCTATCCATAGTCGGCTTCAATTTACGTTACTGCATTGAGTTAAGATCACTTTCTCACACTAATCAATCGTATATCAATCTCTACCGATTAAATAGAATCAAGATATACAATTTGACACAACAGTTTTTTTGCAGCAAGAAAGGATATTTTGCAGAGTGTCCTAATGGCTCGTATATTAAGCGCGATCGCAGCTATCAAAGGGTTCGACAGCAGCATAAACCTCACAATTCAATTATTTTGAAGCAATTTGCACTACAAAATCTATTTGTTTTAACTACTCAAAACAAATAGATTTTGTATACATAAATACTTTCAACAGCAATCTTTTGTATATACAATTGACATACAAAAGATTGTTGATATCAGACATTCGATACGAACAGTGATGAGGAGTCCTGCCCCGATTCTGGTCTATTTTTAAAATCTTCAGGAGGTTCCGATGAATTGTCCCCATCAAGGCAGCGCTGTTCCACCTTGCCAGGTCGTGCCCCATCCCAATCGCCATGATATTGAATACTGTCGAGTCTGTGAAAAGTCGCGGAATATCAACGAAATTGGTAGTGATGTTCCCGGTGTGTTTTGGTCAATTGTAGCGATCGCAATTACATTGACGCTCTTTATGAGTTTGACCAACGATTCACAAAGACCGAGATACATTGAGCCGGGTTATTCTCAGCCTAAGCAGATTAATCGAATGATTGAATAGATCTCTTGCGAAAGTGGCAAATTAGGAGATTCAAACTATGAGAAACTCGTGCCAAAAATCCAACTTATGCAAGAAGTCTAATCTTTACAGCGATCGCAGCACATCCTGCGATCGCTGAATTTGATCACTACTAAAGCCTGCTTCGCTCAGGTAAGTCAAAAAGCTGGAGTCACTGTAGCGCGAGTCGATCGCGATCGCTTGGCGAAATGAGGCTTGGGCGAGAGAGGTTTCTTGGTTTCCAGAATGGGCGATCGCTTCTGCTAATAAGGGATGGGGATTGCTGGGTTCTAGTTTTGCGGCTTCCTTTGCCGTTGCGATCGCCCAGTCATACTGTCCGACTCGCTCAAATGCCAAACTGAGGTTGTAATGGGCAATTTCGTTGTTGGGTTTGAGCAAAGCTGCCCAGGAATGAGCCGCGATCGCGTGGTTAAGTTTGCCACCGACCAAGTACACAATTCCCAATGCATTCAGCGTTGGCACATCAAACGGATTCAGGTTAAAGGTTTCAGATAAAGTTTTCTCAGCAACCGGAGTTTGTCCGGCTTTGTGCTGTGTCCAGCCGAGCAACACCCGCCCCGACTGATTTTGCGGCTCCAGTTTCACCGATTTTTGCAGCGCCGCGATCGCCTCTGGATAGCGCTCCTGATCGCGCAAACTTAGTCCTTGCTGGCGATAGTCTGCCGCTGACTGGGCAAAAGCAGATGAAGGAATCATGAAACTGGCGATCGCCCCTAGCAACGCCCATTTTAAGTGCCTCAGCGATCGCAGTCGTTGATTGCCAATCCATCTCTGCATAACTGAATAATTTACCATTGCCGTTCCTGCACCAGGTTGACATAATACTGCGTTACGGCAATGTCTGACGCGCTATCGTTGGCATTTTGGGCAAAAGTGAGCTGATCGCCCTGCCATTTTCAGGCGTTCTATCACCGCTTCACAGTTGCGGCAGAGTTCTCCATCCCTGCCATAAACCCACGCTTTACCGCCATAGTTACCATTGATTCCTTCTACATTACGAAAACTGCTAAAAGTGGTGCCGCTTGCATCAATGCTATCTTGCAATACCTTCAAAGTAGTGCTGTGCAAAAGTTTGACCTGGTCGTGAGTTAATCTGCTGCAAAGCGTTTGGGGATGAATGCCACTTAAAAAGAGCGCTTCATCGGCGTAGATGTTGCCCAATCCAGCGACGATGCGTTGATCCAGCAAGGCGTTTTTGATGGGGCGCTGGCGCTGGTGAAGCTGCTGATAAAAGTACTCAACCGAAAATTCAGTCGAAAAAGGTTCGGGTCCAAGCGCCTGCAATCCGGTGATGATTTGCTCAGGTGGATGATTGGGCGGCACCCACCACAGTTGCCCAAAGGTACGCTGATCAACAAATCGCAGTTCGCGATCGCCCTGGAAAAATAGCCGCACCCGCGTATGTTTTTGCACTGGCTCAGCGGCATCCACCCAAAGCAGTTGTCCCGTCATT
>JBBSCL010000631.1:0-2623 GCA_038250345.1 Leptolyngbyales cyanobacterium | reverse complement strand
TGCAACCCGTCAACCTGTTGATTTTGGATGAGCCAACCAATCACCTGGATATTCCCGCAAAGGAAATGCTAGAAACATCTTTGCAAGACTACGACGGCACCGCGATCCTCGTCTCCCACGATCGCTACTTCATCTCCCAGGTTGCCAACAAAATCGTTGACATTCATGACGGGCAACTGCGCCTGTTCCGTGGCGATTATCATTACTACCTGGATAAAGTGGCAGCGGAAAAAGAGCAGGAAAAACTAGAAGCGATCGAAGCCGAAAAAGCAGCTAAAGCTGATGCCAAACGCAATAAGCAGAAAGAGAAATCTAAAAAAACCGCGAAAACATAATAGTTGAGTGCGAGGTGCAGATTACGAAGTGCAGGGACGGTTCATAGCAAACAAACTATCTGAACGGGCAAAAATCTCAAAGGGATCGTCGCCTCAAGGTTATTAGTTCGTGTATACTTTCTGTCCATGGTTAACATTGGGAAGGCAAATGGGCAAGGTCATTGCTTTTGGATGGTATGGTGGCAAATTTAATCACCTCAATTGGCTTCTGCCTTTGTTGCCAGAAGCAACCCATTACTGTGAGCCGTTTGCGGGATCTGCCGCTGTTCTACTCAATCGACAACCTGCCCCAGTTGAAACTTACAATGACATTGATGGGGAAGTTGTAAACTTTTTTCGAGTTCTGCGTGATAGTCAAGCAGACCTGATTCAAGCGATCGGGCTAACACCATTTTCGAGGGAAGAACTTAGAATTGCAGTTGAAGAACCCATTGAAAAGCTCTCGGAATTGGAAAGAGCGCGTCGTTTCTTTGTCCGTGCCCGCCAAGTCAGAACGGGTTTGGCACAAACAGCCAGTGCTGGCAGATGGGCAAACTGCAAACTGACCAGTCGAGCGGGGATGGCAGGAGCCGTTTCCCGTTGGCTGGGAAGTGTTGAAGGACTATCTGAAATTGTGCAAAGACTTTTGCGGGTTCAAATCGAAAACGCACCCGCGATTGAAGTAATTCGGCGGTACGATAGCGAAGAAACTTTGTTCTATTGTGATCCTCCCTATCCTCATGACTCGCGGGGGGATATTCATGCATACCGATATGAAATGACTGACAATGATCACCGAGAACTCGCTGAAGTTCTAACTAACCTTAAAGGTAAGGTAGCTTTGTCTGGCTATCGGTGTGAATTACTAGATAAGCTCTACGAAGACTGGAATTGCACCGAATCTCCATCAAAACGATGTCTATCAGTCAAACAACCTCGAACCGAGATACTTTGGACTAATTATGATGTTCTAGAGGGAATGAGCGAATGGCAGAACCCATCGAAATCCTCAATGCCGCTCTTCGACGCGCTAACGCAAACCTAGAACAAGTACTCGTTGCTGATCAGCAAATTAAAGAATCTGCCGCCTATGTTGCCCGTAATCTGAAAAATCGGGCAGGAGTACGTTTTTTGATGGCTTGTTTGCTGGCAAAACTTCATCGTCCTGATGTCGATATCAGAAAGCCGTACACGGAAATTGGAGATGCCGATGCTTTTTCAGGCAGAGCTTACGATGAGCGTTACATTACGGCTTTTATCAATGAACACAATTTGCCGTGCAACAGCACCACTGCTTTTCTCACACCCGCGTTAAGAAATCGAAATACGACGCTTACTAGAGATATAAATCTCGTCGGCAAACCACCACAGTTATATCAGGCAGTTCTCAATCTGCTAGATGATGTTCACTGCGATCGCGTTGCTGCCGATATGTTGATTGCTGAGATAGTCAGATTACTTGTGATCGATAGAAACGAACAGCAGCAACGGATTGAGGCGTTAGTTGCAACGCTAAACACCACTGAAGATGCTGTGCCTTTGTCTTCTGAGGATATTGTCAACTTGATTGGAAAACACATGAGCCTCAAGGGAACGAGCCGTCTTTCTGTTCTTGTTGTAGCGGCTGCTTACCAATCTGCGGAGGAGTTTCTTGGAGAAAAAGTTCTTACACTTAGGGCACACAATGCCGCTGACATACAAACAGGTGCACTAGGAGATGTTGAAATTACTCTGATTGCAGACGATGAAATCATCACCAGTTATGAGATGAAAAACAAGCGAGTTACTCGTGAAGATATAGACCGCGCCCTACAGAAATTGCTTTTAAGCGGTAGGCGAGTTAACAATTATATTTTCATCACCACTGAGTCAATAGATGAGGAAATTCAGGATTATGCCCGATCTTTGTATCATGAAACTGGAGGAATTGAGTTTGTCATTCTGGACTGTATTGGTTTCATCCGACATTTTCTACACCTATTTCATCGGTTGAGAAGTCGATTTCTTGAGGCTTATCAAGCACTGGTTTTATCAGAATCTCAAAGTGCTGTGAGCCAGCCAGTCAAAGAGGCTTTTTTAGCAATGAGGCAGGCATCAGAAACGGGAATGGAGGAAGATTAGATCTAACAATCGCATTCTGTACTTTTCTGCTTTTAAGATTCGTTGCGAATTTAATTGGCGTTCCTAGAAAAAAGCGCCATTTTATAAGCCAGGATTATCACATCTCCATAAAAAAGCGATCGCTGCTTGAGTTTCCTCTTGCAGCGATCGCTTTTTTAAACAGTTATGTCGTTAGAGATAGAAGGTTG
>JBBSCL010000630.1:0-2624 GCA_038250345.1 Leptolyngbyales cyanobacterium | reverse complement strand
TTAGCTCAGGGCAAGGGCGAATTAATCGGCAGCAGGCAGTTGATGTCATTCTTAAATGGCTAAATGCAAAAAATGAAATCTTTGCGCCGCCATTTAGTCGATCGCTAATCGATCAACTCACCACAGGAAAGCTCAGAAACGACTTAACGACATCTGGTAGTCCTACAGGTTGGCTGCGTCAGAACAATGCGTACTACAAATATGGAACTCCTCAGATTGGGGCTGTTGAAATGTTTGCAACCAGTGCCAGTAATGTAATCATTCAAGTGAAGGTCACTGAGGATAGGGCGCTTTACAAAAACGGTCTAGTTGATCAACGTGAAACAGGCATCAAAACTAACAAGGTTCGCTATTACTTAGAATTAACGGGCAATACGTGGAAAATTGCCGACTACCAAGTTCTAGACTAACCTGGGCACATATCAAAACCTCCTTTTAATCAACTCTGTGGGAGTGCTGCTTGCCAACCATTTTCATTTTCACGCCATTGGCAGGGGCGAGGGTGAAAACTCCTCGGCGGCGGGGATATTCGGGTTTGGTGTCTGCCAGCGCCAAGTCGTAGCGGGTCAGAATCGTGGATAGCACCAGTTTCAGTTCCAATTGGGCGAGGGCTTCACCAATGCAGCGCCGCACACCGCCGCCAAAGGGCAGAAACTCGTAAGGGGAATATTGCCGTTCTAAAAAGCGTTCTGGTTTGAAAAGATGCGGCTCTGGATAAAGGTCTTCGCGATGATGAGTTAGGTAAATGCAGCCGACGACGGCGATACCGGGTTCCAGCGAATAGCCCAGTAGCTCCGTAGGTTCTTGCACCACTCTGGGAAAGGTGAGCATGGCAACGGGATAAATGCGGAGGGTTTCGTTGCAAACAGCGGAAAGGTAAGGCAGCTTGACGATACTCATGGGATCTGACAAATCGGCGGACTGTAACTCATCTAGCAATTTTTCTCGAATGTCTGGCTGGTGATGAATCCAGTAAAGCGCCCACGATAGAGCGGTGGCAGTGGTTTCATGTCCGGCAAACATCAGGGTGGCGAGTTCATCTCGCAGTTCTTGGTCGGTCATGGGTTGCCCTAAATCGTCGATCGCCGCCATCATCATTGACAGAATATCCACACGGTTTGCTTGTGGCTGAGTCCGCCGATCGTGAATTTCTGCATAAATCAAATCATCCATCTGTTGGCGATCGCGCAAAAACTTGCCCCAAGGACTCCACGCGCCCCAATCTTGTTGCAACGCCGGAAAAAATAGCGAACTGGAAGACAGTGGCGATGCAAACACCTCCGTCAATTTCGTCAGACTGGTTTTAAGCTGCTGACCGCGTTCCCCTTCAAATACGCCAAACACCGCTTGCAAAATCACCTGCAACGAAATTTCCTGCATCGCAGTCCGCGCTGAGAAAGTTGTACCGACTGGAATTGCGCCTAAAGTTTTTTCGGTCAAATCGCAAATGAGTTGGCTATAGGTGCGAATGCGATCGCCGTGAAACGAGGGCATCAACATCTGTCTGCGGCGTTTGTGGCGATCGCCCTCAATCAAAATCACCGAATAATCGCCCAGCAATGGAGCCAAAATTCGGTTCAAACCGCCCAGTGCTGCATAGGTTTTGCGATCGTTCGTAAGAATTTCTTGAATGCCTTCCGGCGTATTCACAAACACAAAATTAGTGCCGGAGCCAATAATGTCCGCTGAAAAAATATCGGGGTACTGACGAACCGCGCTTTCCATGTAGCCAATGGGGTCGGCAACCCACTTCAGTTGTTGCAACAGGCGCGGCTTAGACACAGGATTTGGAGTTGAAAAGGGAGTGTTCATAGAAACTTAAGGGGGGCTAAAGTTAATATTCTGTAGCTTCATCATGAACGATTTAAACCGCGATCGCCACGATAGAGAGTAAGGAGTTCGGCAAGTACAGAGTACAAAAATTGACACCCTTCCCAGTTGCAATCCCCTGCACTCTATTCTCTTTCACCTCTTCCCTCTTCCCTCTTCCCTCTGCAACACTAGCTGAGCGATCGCCGATGGCGTGAGTTCCTGCACATTTGAGAAAACAACATCTGCACCGGCTTGCTTCAAAGTGGTGAGATATTGCTGACGTGATGATTCTGTCTCCTGCACATGGGGTGGCAAAATGCCTACTGCAATCCAGGGGCGATCGCTTCGTTGTTGCCGCGCATTCACCACCGTATACATATCTGCCACTGTGTCGCCCACGTATATCACCGGAATTTTAGAGTTGGGTGGCTCTAATTGAGCGATCGCCGCAAACAGCCCCGTTGGATCAGGTTTTCCAGGAGCATCTTCCATCGCTACTAACACCGGAGCTTGAAGTCCTAAACGCTTTTCCAGTACATAGCTAGCAGATTTGCGAGTTGCCCCGCTAAAAAATCCCCAGCCGATCTTTGCGGCGGTTAATGAGTCAAGATACTCACGTTTAAGCAACAGCGGCTCATGACAGATATAGCCCGTAAAATGATTGGGGTCGGTTCCCCGATAGCGCGACTGAAAAAACGCCACCAGCTTGTCATAGGCGATCGCCACCCCACCCCGACCCGCAGCATCTCGCCAGATTACATCTTGGGTTTCAGGCATTTCTATTTCATGCGCCTCAAAATAGCGAAACACCA
>JBBSCL010000629.1:0-2628 GCA_038250345.1 Leptolyngbyales cyanobacterium | reverse complement strand
TCAGACGGACGACGACGGCATCGCGACCATTAGCTGGCGCGGCCATCGGTATATGCGGCGATCGCCCTCCAATAAGTTTGATCCGGCCATTTGGTTTTCTCGGGTCGTAGGGAAAGATGACGATGGCAGCAATCGCTACGAGCGGCTGATCACATTTAAAGAGTTAGCTGAGCCAGAACCGTTGCCCGTAAAGGTGAAACGGTCAATGTTTTGACGGTTGGGTGCAGGGGCTAGCGATCGCCCTGGGACAGCAGATCGGCCAGAGCTGTACATTCGCAGACTATATGCTGCGGTTCGCAGATTAATGTCGTTTTAGACGATTTTTCTTAGAACCAGTCAGGCTTCGCAGATTAGTGTCGCGATTAATCAAGTCTGTTCTATTCGCAGATTAGGGTCGCGCCCAATGCATCTAGCTCAGTTCCTTGGGCAGTTTTAGGCATAGGGTCACCGGAATGCTCAGTCCTAGTATATTTCAGTCCCCTTGGGGGGAAGCTAAATTACAGCATCCTGCAACAACTTCATGGCTTATCGTTCTGAGGTTGATTAAGGTAGGGGAATAATCAAGTAAGAGCTTTAGCTCTACTTGCAAATCTTCCTTGACCAATTAAGCTATACTGCTGTGCTGCCATCCATCTTTGATACCTGTATTCCTAGAGACGAAATTCTCGCTGGCGAACTGTCACTCGACCTGTTTGCGGCCAAGCTCCGACTCATTGTGGAAGGGAATGCCCCAAAGGTGTATCAAGACCCTAAGGTTTTTTTTGCTAATACGTTTCCAACGGATGGCTTAAAGACCCTAATCGCAGAAGTTTTTGGTCGCTTGCTTGGAGCGTCAGTTGGCTCTCCTATCATTCGCTTGGAAACCAGCTTCGGTGGTGGTAAAACCCATGATGAAATCGCACTGTGGCACATTGCCAAGAAGGGACGGCACATTGAAGGCTTAGAGCGATTTGCTGATCTGGCGCTGATTCCGGATCGCCCCATTCAGGTCGCTGCGATCGCTTGTCAAGATCTTGACCCTGTCAACGGAGTTTTTCATCCTGAAACGGGTATCAGTACTTACACGCTTTGGGGTGAGATAGCCTACCAAATTGGGGGTGTTGAGGGTTACAGTCTGCTGCGCGGATCGGATGAGCAGCGAGTTAGCCCTGGCACCGTTGTGTTGGAGCGGTTGACGAAAGGACAACCCACCTTAATTGTGCTCGACGAAATTGCCCGACATTTAAGGGCTGCGAAAGCCACAACAGTTGGGAATAGCGATCTGGCGGAACAAGTAGTAGCGTTTTTATTTTCATTAATGGATTTGGCCGCCGCTTGCCGCAATTTGGTTTTTGTTTACACGTTGGCTGATTCCTCTCAGACATTTGGCGAAGAGACAACCGATATTCGAGAAGCTATTCAAGCCTCGGCGCGCCAAGAGCGGGTGCTAAGTCCTAGTACAGATGTTGAAATCTATAACATTGTTAAGCAACGGCTATTTAGCAGCGTCAATGAGAAGGCGGCAGAGATCGCGGCAAAAGAGTACTTGAGTGCCTATAAAGCGAGCCGCATGACGTTGCCGGATGGCTGCACCGATACGCGTTATCTTCAGGCACTCCAGTCTAGTTATCCCTTTCATCCAGAGTTATTTACCCTACTCACAAAGAAGATTGCCTCCATTCCTAACTTTCAGCGCACTAGAGGAGCCTTACGGCTGTTTGCTAGGGTGATCCGCTATCTCTGGAGGGATACGGCGATCTGGATGCCGATGATTCACCCGCATCACATCCCCGTGGGAATAGATGAAGATGTCACCAGTGATTTGACCTCCCGGTTAGAGCGACCGCTGATGCGGTTGCCCATTCAGGCAGATATTTACAATCCGGATGGGCGAGAAGCCCATGCTCAGTTGCAGGATCAAGAGTGGCTGGCCGCAGGGAAATCTCCCTTTTCAACCTGGGTTGGGCGCACTATTTTTCTCCACTCCATCAACCAAGGAATTACCGCTGGCGTCCGGCGACCTGAGTTGAACTTGTCTTTGCTAACGCCGGGATTAGAAACAGGTTTTGTGGAGACAGCCCTAGAGCGGCTCAGTGTGGTGGCGTGGTACCTGGACAATGATCCGGTTACGTCGCTGGCTCGCTTCAAGGAAGAGCCATCCATTAACAAAATTATTGCTGAAGAGAAAGAGCAGGTGGGACGAGGCGAGGCAAAAGATGATTTGCGATCGCGTCGAGATACTATCTTTGCCGATAAATTCTTCAAACTGATTTCTGCTCCAGATAGCCCAGGGGATGTGGATGATGGATCTGAGTCTGTTGCGCTCTGTCTAATTGATTTTGATGAGGGTATGGTCAGAGCCTCAACTGACGATCCCCCTAACGTTGTGGAGCGCATTTTCAATAACACCGGAGAGTCTGGTAAGTTTCGTACCTTTCGTAATCGTTTGCTCTTTTTGGTGGCAAATCAACATGAGTTGGATCGGGCGATCGCCAATGCTAGAGAGTATCGGGCAATCAAGAACATTCTCAATTCCCCGAACCGCTTAGACGATCTCTCTGAGAGTCAGCAAAAGCAACTGAAAGATAAATCGGGCAGCATGGACTTGAGCGTGAGAGTGTCACTCACCAATGCCTACCGCCATCTGTT
>JBBSCL010000628.1:0-2628 GCA_038250345.1 Leptolyngbyales cyanobacterium | reverse complement strand
TGATACGCACCATTTTGCAGCAGATAAATTTTCAAATATTGCCCATCATATCGCCAGAACTCAGGCACTCCAATCTCGGCATAGAGGAGATTTTTGTTGATGTCTGTGTGGGTAATATCGACCTCCACAACCAGATCAGGCGGCGGGTCAACTTGCAGATCAACGGTTTTGCCTCTCACCAGCGGTTCATTCACCAGGTAATAGCATTGATCAGGTTCTGCCCCAGCTTTCAACTCTGGTCGATTCAGGGTGGTAGATTGCATACTTTTGAGGGTGAGATCTTCTTCTTCAGTCAAGATCTTGACGTAATCATCCAAAATGCTGCTGGAGTTTTCGTGTTCCTCTAGAGGGGTCATGATCTCTAATGTGCCGTGATGGTAGGTCAACTTAGCAGCCCGATTGTCCCCTAAGACCTTCAAAATCATTTCGTAGGCATCCCAACTAATATTGTGAAGCGTGACGCGCTTTTCGGCGAGGGGGACTTGAAAGGTCGGAGAAGCTGAAGTTTTTGCGCTGACCATACTTAGGTTTTGAGTAGTCTCTCTATGATAGTCATCTGTTGCTCTATGGAAAAAGCGACAGATGACTATCACCTGCCGCCTGAAATGAGTTGATTCTAGGCTACGCGATCGCGCCTTATACCATTGAGTAAATGTGAGTCGCTTCCTCTTTCAGTAAGGCTGCTTTGTCGGTTTGCTCCCAGGGTAGGTCAAGGTCAGTCCGTCCCAAATGACCGTATGCCGCGATGTCCTGATAAAAGCGACCGCCACGTTCAGCAGGCAACTTACACAGGTTGAAGGTTTGGATGATGCCAGCAGGACGAAGCTCAAAGTGTTTTTGCACCAGTTCCAGCAAGCGATCGTCGTCAATTTTACCCGTGCCAAAGGTGTCGATCATGATGCTAACCGGACGCGCCACCCCGATCGCATAGCTTAGTTGAACTTCACATTTGTCTGCCAAGCCAGCCGCCACAATATTCTTGGCAACATGACGGCAAGCATAAGCAGCACTGCGATCGACCTTTGTGGGATCTTTGCCAGAGAATGCACCGCCCCCATGACGAGAATAGCCACCGTAAGTATCCACAATAATTTTGCGACCGGTTAGCCCCGCATCTCCTTGAGGACCCCCAATCACAAATTTTCCGGTTGGATTCACCAAAAAGCGAGTCTTGTCGTCTGGCTTAACGGCAATATCTGCAAATACGGGCTGAACAACTGACTCCCACAAATCGGCTTTAATTTTTGCCTGAATTTCTTCATTGTTAGTAATGCTACCGATTTCTGAGGCATGTTGGGTAGAGACTAAAATTGTATCAATGCCAATGGGGCGATTATCCTCATAAGCGACAGTCACCTGAGTTTTGCCATCAGGACGCAGGTAAGAAAGTTGCCCTGTCTTACGCACAGCCGCCAATTTTCGAGAAATGCGGTGCGCCAAAGAAATTGGCATGGGCATCAACTCAGGAGTTTCATTACAAGCAAACCCGAACATAATGCCCTGATCGCCAGCGCCAATGCTATCTAGTTCATCACTGGATAACTCGCGTGCTTCCTGAGCCGTGTTGACCCCTTGAGCAATGTCGGGAGATTGGTCGTCTAAGGCGACTAGAACTGAACAGCTATTGGCACAGAAGCCATTATCCATCCCGTTGTAGCCAATTTCAGCGATCTTTTGGCGCGTAATATCGATGTAATTTACTTTTGCCTTGGAGGTGATTTCACCTGTAATCAAGACTAGCCCAGTATTCACCACAACTTCCGCAGCAACTCTGCTCATTGGGTCTTGGGCTAACAAGGCATCTAAGATAGTGTCTGAAATTTGGTCACAAATCTTGTCAGGATGACCTTCAGTAACAGATTCGGACGTAAAAAGGTAACGACGAGCCAAGGACAACTCCTCTCTTCACACTAGAGTTAATAAACAAATCTGAATGTTAAAAAAACGGGCAAAAAATCCACTACTCAATCAGGCTTTATACCTAATTCATCTGCAAAGATACACAATGATTAGACTTCAGCGGATCATAGCATTTGTGGGGACTTGGATGAAGCGAAGGTTAAAAGTTGGAGAAGGATTCTAATATGAAGAACTGAATAATTCTGCTCAGAGGTTTCTAAGTCGTAACAACTTGAATGGCTGCAAAGGTTTGGGCTAAGGCATCTGCTTGTTTAAGAGAAGCTGGATTAATGGGTTCCCACATCACGCCAATACAGCCAGCCGCGTTTGCGGCGCAAGCCATTTCCATATCAGCCGCAGAATCTCCAATGACGATCGCGTGTTCAGGTAACACGTTTAAAGCCGCACAAGCTTGTCGAAACAGTTCTGGACTCGGCTTACTCAAGCCAGTATCGGTTCCCATAGCAAGTTGAACGAAAGTGTTTAACTCATATTTATCCACGAAATCTTGCACGTTAACAGTGGTATCTGAAGATAGAATACCGATTTTGAGATTTGCTTGAGCGATCGCTTGCATCAATTCCTTTGCCCCTGCGTAAAGCGGAGTGCTGTCTGCTTTGCGGTGAAAGACTCGATCTGCTTCCACAAAGGCGGATCGGACAATACTCAGCGCTTCCATCCAATCTCGCCCTGTCTCAGCCACATAGGCTGCTGCTGCAATTTCGTTTT
>JBBSCL010000627.1:0-2652 GCA_038250345.1 Leptolyngbyales cyanobacterium | reverse complement strand
GGTTCCTCAAGATTCCCTAGCGATTCGGTATCGCAAGATTCTCTGTTCGGCTATGGGTGAAGTTGTTTTGCGGCGTGACGTGACTGGCGATTGGAGCCGTGATGTCAGTAACCTAAAGACAGCCTTAGATCAGGAAACAACGAGGGCACAGCAAGTGACTCTGGGTGATTCTGATCGAGTACGAACGGCTGGATCAGCGGACGACAAGATCAGGGTAAGAGAAGATGCCCTTGCTTCTAAGGCAGACTATGAGGCTTTTTTGCGATCGCTGCAAACCGATGTGGTGACAGTCTGGCGGTGGGAGATTGCTTCAGAAGTTCGCCCAAATGATGAATTAGGTTCAACCGATCAGGTCGTGGCGATCGAGTTTGTCAATGCCTCTCCTCAAGCTGACAACCCAAATGTTGAGGCTTTTCTTTTTGATAGCCGAACTACTTTTATATTTGCAGATGCGACAGTACAACCCTTTGAACTGGAACTGGCTCCCCGTGGATTTCGCTATAACCGAGACCTCTGGGGACGGGGATTTAACTGCGCTGTAGAGCGATTATCCGGGCAGGTAAATGCTTTCGAGACAACTCATGCGCCTATTTACAGGCAAATGCGGTACGTCACCCAAACAAATCCACCTGCTCGTTTTGCCGACCTTGCCAGCAATCCCATTCCAGTTCTCAGAGCCATCGTCAATGAAATGGGGAATTATAGACAGCAATGGCAGGAGGAGCGTCAAAATTACATCGCCACAAGCCCAGACTGGGAAACTGAGTTTGGTAGCGAGTTTGATCGAGACTTTCAGCAGTACGAAGATGAAATTCGCCGCTTTCGTCGGGGTTGCGAATTGATTCGGACGAATCCGGACGTTGAGTTAGCGTTTCGGTTGACCAATGAAACCTTCCGTCGGTTGGGCGCTCACCCTCGACCAGAGAAGCGCAAAGAAAGTTGGCGGTTGTTTCAGATTGTCTTTCTAATTAGTCAGATTCCTGGCATGGCTGCCCTTGCTGATCCCAATAGCCCTGATGCGGCTGAACGGGAAATGGTCGATATCATCTACTTCCCCACAGGTGGTGGTAAAACTGAAGCGTATTTGGGCACGATCGTTTTCCATTGCTTTTTTGACCGCTTGCGTGGCAAGACGGCTGGAGTCACTGCCTGGACTCGTTTTCCTCTACGGCTGTTGACACTCCAGCAAACTCAGCGGATGGCAGACGCAATTGGCATTGCTGATTTAGTGCGAAGAGAACAGCCAGATCCTCGTTTGAGCAGTCGTGATATAGATAAATTTGCAGTTGGTTACTTCGTGGGGGCAGAAGCGACACCCAATGAACTTGTAAATTCAGCAGCTTCCCGTTATCCAGATCCCAAACATTCTGTTTCTTGGAGTATAGCTAATGATGCTAATCACCGTCAGAAGTGGAAGAGGGTGATTTCTTGCCCATCCTGCCATACCTCTACTGTGCAGGTAGATTTCGACCCCAATTCAGTACGCATCATTCATCGTTGTACCCAGCCCAGTTGTGCTTTTCCCAATGGCGAGATTCCTATTTATGTAATCGACAATGAAATCTACCGCTACTTACCCTGTGTAATGGTAGGTACGATTGATAAGTTAGCTAGTTTGGGAAACCAGCGTAAGCTATCTCAAGTTTTTGGACAGATTGATGGACGCTGCACTCAGCATGGCTACTACAAAGGCAAGTGTTGTCAAAAAGACTGCTCTGGAGGGCAGCTACTCCGTCCTGGAAGACCGCGAGGGTTGGCTGGTCCCACTCTCTTTGTTCAGGATGAACTTCATCTGCTCAAAGAAGGGCTAGGAACCTTTGATGGGCACTATGAAACCTTTACCCAGCAACTACAGCAGGAATTTGACTCGAACTCTCCATCTTTGAAAGTCATTGCTTCGTCTGCCACGATCGAAGCCTTTGAGCGACAAGTTGAACATTTGTATGGTCGGAGGCGAAATCAGGCAAGAATCTTTCCAGGTCTTGGTCCTAATTTGCAGGAATCATTCTACGCTCAGACCCGAAACTATCCATCCAGGCTATTTGTGGGAATCTTGCCCCATAACAAAACGATCTTCAACACAATTTTAGAACTGATCGAGTTCTATCACCGCGAAACTCATTATTTGAAGCATCTTTCAGTAGGTGCAGCCAATCCTTATGGGGGAATTTTAAATCCTGGTAGCCCAGAATGGCACCAGTTGATGGACTTCTACATTACTTCCCTTACCTACTTCCGGGCTAATCGCGAACTTGATTCGATTCGGGTTGATCTCGATGGTGATGTTAACCCCAATTTGCAGCCAGACGGATTGGAGTTAGAGATTTCTCAACTGACAGGCGGTACTAGCACCGACGAAGTAACCCGTATTTTAGAGAAACTAGAGCAATCAGCCACCTCAAGCTCAACTGCTGATACGGTACTGGCAACCAGCATGATCAGCCACGGCGTAGACGTAGATCGCTTCAACGGCATGATTTTCTATGGTATGCCCAGTCAGAATGCAGAATACATTCAAGCATCTAGCCGGGTTGGGCGTTCCCATGTCGGAATTGTCTTTAACTGCTTACACCCAGCACGGGAGCGAGACCAAAGCCATTACACCTATTTTGTGAAGTTCCACGAATTTCTAGGTCAACTCGTCGAACCTGT
>JBBSCL010000626.1:0-2655 GCA_038250345.1 Leptolyngbyales cyanobacterium | reverse complement strand
CGCGATGTCACCCTGTCGGGAAATGCCTTCAAAACCCTGGCAAATATTGAAGCGATCGGGGATGACTTTTTTTGGGATGAGTCGGGTGGCTGTGGCAAGGGCGGACAAAGCGGTTTGCCCGTAGGCTGTGGCGGTCCTAGCTTGCGAGTGCGGAATGTGGTTGTGGGCGGTGAGGCGGTGGAGTAAAGGTGTTAGGGGTCGGGTGTCAGGGGTCAGGGGTCAGGCGTTGGGTGCTGGGGGTTGGCGTTGGGCAATGCAGAAAATCCTTGGTGTCTTTGGCTGAACGTTGCGAAAATCCTTCTTTTGACTACGGCAAACCCTTTCACTAACCGGGTAGGGTGATGGAGGGCTTTTAAATAGCCTCCGTAAAATAGCAGCTATGACCATAAAGACATGCTGGCGATCGCAGTCACTAATTGCAAATACTCTAGGAGGCAAGTTCTAACTATCAGCAAAGACAGCCGATCAGCAAAAACAGTAAAAATTGCCAGTTTCGACTGCATTGTTGCGCTCCGCTTGTTACAATGCGTTACATAAAGGCTAGCATTCTCGCTAAACCGTCAAGCTTCCCCGCTCTGCACCGTTGACTGCCCTCTCACTTGAGCTAAAAGACCTGTGACCTATTCTCCTTCGCTGCAAACGTCTGAAAATTCGGCTGAGCCGTTGGTTTTCACTGAAGAACCATTGCCAGAAGGGATGCTCAAACCTGCTGAGCCGCCGCTGCCGGATGTCGATGCGCTTCGATATGATGCCGAGGCGATCGCCGCAGTTTACTCTCAACGTCCGTTGCAGGTTCTCAAGCGAATCTTTCAGATCTTTCTACCATTTCTCAGCTACGGGTTTGTTTGGTGGTGGAATCGTAAAGCACCCAGTGAAGCTCAGCAGCGCAAACAGGCAATTTGGCTAAGAGAAATTTTAACTCGGCTAGGTCCCGCCTTTATTAAGGTTGGGCAGGCGCTTTCTACCCGTCCTGATTTGGTGCCGCCGACCTATCTAGATGAGTTAACCCGCCTGCAAGACCAACTTCCGGCGTTTGATAATGCCCTTGCCTACCAGTTCATTCAAGAAGAACTGGGCTTTCCACCTCATGAAATTTATGCTGAATTAACCGAAAGCCCGATCGCTGCCGCTTCTTTGGGTCAAGTCTATAAAGGTAAGTTGAAAACGGGTGAAGACGTTGCCGTTAAAGTGCAGCGTCCTGGATTGGCTCAAAGCATTGCGCTGGATATGTACATCTTGCGTAAAATTTCCGCCTTTTTAATGAAAAACGTCAAGCAAATTCGCAGTGACTTAGTTGCCATCATTGATGAATTTGCCGCCCGCATTTTTGAAGAGTTGGACTATAGCCAAGAAGGACGCAACGCCGAGCGGTTTGCTGAACTGTATGGCAAAATTCCTGAAATCTACGTTCCTCGGATTTATTGGCAATATACCGGGCGGCGGGTGTTGACGATGGAATGGATCACGGGCACCAAGCTGACGCAGCTAGATGCGATTCGTGAACAGGGAATTGATGCGAGCTATCTGATTTCTGTTGGAGTTCAGTGTTCCCTGCGGCAACTTTTGGAAAATGGCTTTTTCCACGCCGATCCTCACCCTGGTAATTTGCTAGCAACCCCAGACGGTAAATTAGCTTATCTCGACTTTGGCATGATGAGTGAGGTGACTCCGGCTCAACGCTACGGATTGATTGAGGCAGTGGTTCATTTGGTCAATCGCGACTTTGAAGGTCTGGCGAATGATTATGTCAATCTCGGTTTCTTAGATGCTGACACCGATCTCACGCCGATTATTCCAGCATTGGCGTTTGTGTTTAACGATGCGCTCGGTGCGACTGTTGCAGAAATTAACATCAAGACGATTACAGATAATTTGTCGGGCTTGATGTACGATTATCCCTTTCAAGTGCCAGCGTTTTTTGCCTTAATCATTCGATCGCTGGTGACGTTAGAAGGGATTGCCATCAACGTCGATCCAGAGTTCAAGGTTTTGAGCAAAGCTTATCCTTACGTTGCTAAGCGACTGCTGACCGATCCTGCACCCGAACTACGGGCTTCCCTGCGCGATTTGCTGTTTAAGGACGAGAGCTTCCGCTGGAATCGTCTAGAAAATCTGCTGAGAAATGCTCGTGACAGCAATGATTATGATTTGGGTAAAGTGCTTGACCAGAGCGTTGATTATCTGTTCTCTCCACGGGGCGACTTGATTCGATCGCAGCTAGTAGATGTGATCGTCCGGGGATTAGATACGCTGGGCAACAACGCCTTTCGCAGCTTTACTTATACGGTCAGTCAACGATTGGGGTTTGCTGTCACGCCTCCCCCAGTTTCCTCCACCGATCAGAAAACGGTTGAACACATTCAGCGGATTTGGGTGATCTTGCAAGAAACATCTGGGTTTGATCCGCTGATGCTTGTGCCTGTGATTCCTCGGCTTTTGGTGAAACCGGAGACTCGCCAGATGGGTCAGAAAATTGCCGAAGGCTTAACCCAACGGGCGCTAACTCGGCTGATTCGAGAATTTTTGCTGACCGATGAGCCAGAATCGAAAAATGGGGCACGACTCGTAAAACAACCCTTACCAAAATTGCCTAACCCACCTCAGCTATCTCCAGCAAATCGATAGATAACGAAAATAAATTAGGATTGATTGCTG
>JBBSCL010000625.1:0-2659 GCA_038250345.1 Leptolyngbyales cyanobacterium | reverse complement strand
TTGCACTAAGTTTAGATGCCACTTTTAGATGTTCATCTGGATTAAAGTTGAGATCGAGCGCCGCTACAATTCGGTCTGGATTACTGCTTAAGTCAACAATTAAAGGGAGCAACTGATTAAGCTGGGGTTCCAATACAGCCAGGGTTGCCAGTATGAAGCTTGAAGAAGGACGGCGGTGCCCGTCACAATTAACCCAGACCTGCAACCGGGCAATCCAAACACGATTTTCAACATAGTAGTCGAGCCATTGCTGCTTTACAGATTGACGAAATTGCTGAGTATCCACACGGCACCTTAAAACAAGAGTTAATGAGCTTGAAGCTTAAGTTCCACCCCATTGTCGGACAACTTGAAACTTAATCTTCAAAACTCAAAACTCTTTTCACATCCTCAAACCATCATCAGATCCAATACTTCTTCCTCAGATTTCACTTTAGGCTCCGGCGGGTTGAGGTAGAAATCAGATAGCAGCGAAAACAATTCGCGATCGGGAGTATCATTGGGCACAACGCCTTCGGGTCTTGCCAAAATCTGATCTGCAATATTCAGATAGTAGTCACAGACATAGTTCAAAGAAGGATCGGTTTCAGCCATCTCAAACAAGGTTTTGCCCTTCACCCGCGACACCCGAATATCTTCGATTAATGGCAACACTTCAAGCACTGGCATGGGAACCGCTTCAATATATTTCTCAATCAGATCACGCTTTGAGGTTCTGTTGCCAATCAGACCGGCAAGCCGCAGGGGATGAGTCCGGGCTTTTTCGCGAACCGATGCCGCGATTCGATTGGCGGCAAACAGGGCATCGAAGCCATTGTCCGTCACAATCATGCAGTAATCGGCATAGTTTAGCGGAGCAGCAAAACCGCCGCAAACCACGTCACCCAGAACATCAAACAAAATTACGTCGTATTCATCGAAGGCGTTCAGTTCTTTTAACAGCTTGACCGTTTCACCCACAACATACCCGCCGCAACCTGCGCCCGCTGGCGGTCCGCCTGCTTCTACACAGTCCACTCCGCCGTATCCTTTATAGATGACATCTTCGGGCCAGACATCTTCATAGTGATAATCCTTTTCTTGCAGCGTATCAATAATGGTTGGAATGAGGAAGCCCGTTAGGGTGAAGGTGCTGTCGTGCTTTGGATCACAGCCGATCTGCAAAACCTTTTTACCCCGTTTGGCAAGTGCTACAGAGATATTGCAACTTGTTGTCGATTTTCCAATGCCACCTTTTCCATAAACAGCAAGTTTCATATCGTTTGTCTCCTAATTTTTTCTCAAAGATGGTACTAGGGTCTGCGTTAGCGGGTGCTTATCGCAATGTAAGTTTCTTAAGTCACTGCAAGCATTATTGTCGAACTTTGCAGTTAAAGGAAGCCGACTTAGAAGATAGTAGGGGTGTAAATGGTAGCTATAAAAGTGATGCGTATTAAAGAAGCCTCTCATGACATCCTATGCCTGCTTTGAGCATTTTTTGAGTTTAAGAGTCTTTTTAGAGCTTGCTTTTTATAAAAAACGGATCAAACTTAAATAATCTGCTGATTGTTGCCTTTGCTGAGATACACCAGTTTTTGGGTTGATGCAGAGTGTTTGGAACCGTTTTAGAGTTGTTTTGCTCAAGCAAATTACTAAAGCTTAGGTATAAAGTCTCCAAACTTACCTCACTTCTAGAAGTGAGGTAAGGCATTCACAGATTTATGTTCAGGACTCACGCAAATCAACCGAAATTTGCCCCCTAACCCCCAATTCTGGGGGAGCTAGAGATCAAAGTCCCCCAGAATTGGGGGATTTAGGGGGCGAGTGCGGAAGTCCTAATGTTAAATCTTTGTGAAAATTCAATCTTGCAAAAACTGATGTCTTAGCCTTTTCAAAATTTTTGTTAAAAATGGTTAATTCTCTGTGCTTGGTAAACTTGTATGAATTTTTTGTTCCAGCGATGGGAGTTTGTCATGCAATGCCCGACTGCCAAAGTTAACAGGTTGTGAAAAAAAGCATCTCAACGATCGCGCCTTCAATTTAGTTAGTGTCACGAAGTTTTCGCCACTTTCCAGAGAATAAAAAATCGAATTTCAGGGCATCCGCCAGATAAGGGTTTCAAAAATCGTCTGATGATGCTCTAGTTGATGGCGAAAAACTAAAGACACTAACCGATTGACAACCGCGATCGCCTCGGCGTGGTTGGCGTAAGTGCGATCGCCTGAAAGCTGACCTATGGTGCTAGATAGCAAACACAATTGCTAGAGCTTCAGAGATAGCTGAATGGTTGCATCATTCAGCGATCCTAAACACTTTACTAACCGAGTTTCGGATACGGAGCGAAACCGACTTTATCTCAGTGGCTGGCTCATTATAGAAGTCTTCTCCGTCAAGGTCAGTTTCTAACTCTGCACTCCGCACCTTGCACCCCGTACTTTGTACCCGTACTTCATATTCCTCACTTCCTACCCTTTACCCTGCACTTCTCCTAAGCATTTTGAGGCGTTGTCACTGGGCGACCCTGATAAAGGTCAAGCCCAACTTCAACCACGCAAACTGCGGCAATAAGGGCGATAATCACCACAGGCGGTAGACTTGCACCCGCGATCGCTACGATAAACAATACTCCAGCAGCAGCCAATCGATGCTTGGTTCTGGCTTTGCACTTAAAAATGATTCC
>JBBSCL010000624.1:0-2661 GCA_038250345.1 Leptolyngbyales cyanobacterium | reverse complement strand
TTTCACTTTGATGGAATTCGATTATCGCCAAAGCTGTTAGATGAGGCGATCGCTGCCAGTAATGCAGCCCAGCCTGATCTGGTCGTGATGACTGGGGATTTTGTCACCGATGATCCTGCGCCGATTCATAATCTTGCCCAGCGGCTCACTGCTTTGAAAAGCCAATCGGGAATCTATGCAGTGTTAGGAAATCACGATATTCGCTATCGGCATTCTCATCAAGAAGTTGCCAGTGCGCTTGAGCATCACAATATCCGGGTGTTGTGGAATCAAATCGCTTATCCAGTGGGCAAAGAGTTGGCGATCGTGGGATTAGCCGACTACTGGTCATCAGAATTTCGTCCTGCTCCTGTCTTCCAACAGCTTGACCCAGCCACCCCTCGGATTGTGCTATCTCATAATCCCGATACTGCCGAGATGCTGCAAAAATGGCGGATCGATCTTCAGCTTTCCGGGCATACTCACGGCGGGCAGGTATGTGTTCCTGGAGTCGGCAACATGGCGCATCACATTTCAGAGTTCTACCGCAACCTGCCACAGCAAGTGAAGCAATATGTGCCGTTGCTAAAAGAGTGCGCCCGCACCATGAAGCACTGGGAATGGGCACAGGGATTGCATATCGTGGGAGACAATCAACTTTATGTAAACCGAGGACTGGGAACCTATTTGCCAGGGCGGCTTTGGTGTCCTCCAGAAGTAACGGTGATTACGCTTGTCTAAAGCCATCGGTTACGCCAACACAAAGTTACGCCAACACAAAGTTACGCCAACACAAAGTTACGCCAACACAAAGTTACGCCAACACAAAGTTAAACACTGCTTGATTTTTAGGCTGAGTGGAGTTCATTTGCAAAAGTAACACTGGGTTGAACAAACCATCGGATGGGTTGCCTGCTTCACCCGGAAAAAAGAGTTGGGTGGGCAGAATCGGCTGATTGATTGCCTGAACAGAGACATGAATATGACGCACCCGACCGGGATAAAGCCCTGGCACAATCGTTTCCAACCTGTAACGTCCTTGGGAGTCGGTAAACTGGTGCCCACGCAGTTTATAGCCTGAGTTGTCGTAGTTGCCAGCCTGATCAGCTTGCCAAAAATCGACTAGCGCACGGGAAATGGGCTGACAGGTTCTGTTGATCACTTTTCCAGTGAGAATGAGCTTGATGCCATTGATGCCAGGTTCGATGAGGGAACTGCGTTTGGGCGAATTGGGCGTGTAAAACGGTCCGGCGGTGCGGGAAGGTGTGGGGCGATCGCTGCCACCACAGATTGGAGTCAGCGCCAGTAGTTGATCTGACTCCAGTTTCAATTCATCATTACTGTGAGTAGATGATTGATGGCTACCGATCGCGATCGCGCCAGAAGCGATCGTCAATGAGCCTATTTGCAAAAATTGTCGGCGTGTTTGTAACGGCTGCATTTTTCTCTTCCTTTCTTTACTTCTAATTTCCCATTGCTCAACTCCCCTGTTTAAGGTTTACCGCGAGATTTCGATTTTGGGTTGGCAGTGCCTGCGATCGGTAGGATTAATCGACTGGTATTGCGCCCATCTTCAAGCTTGTAAAAGTTAAATTCGCCGCCCACTTGTTTCATCAGGGCTTGGCAAATCAGCAGATGTAAACCGGGCGGATGATCCAAAATGGAGGGCGCTAGCCAGTCTGTGCGACCAGTTTCTAATTCTGTAAATAGATGTGATTCGACGTGCCCACTGTCAGTGATGGATAGCTCAAACCAGCGGGTATCAATTTGACGACACCAAAGATCGATGCGCCCGCCGATGCTCGATCGCTGGCAAGCATCCAGCAATAGTTCATAGACAACTAGCTCAATTTTGAGCACATCTCCACCAATATTGATGTTCGTTTCGTCGTGAACCTGTGACCAAAGTTGGCGCTCTTTGATCAAGCCATCCACCCGTTCTAAGGCTCGTTTTAGCAGTGTAATTAGGGTGATGCTGGCGGTTTGGGTTTGAAATTGCCACTGTTCCGCTGCAATGACTTCGTTGGCGGGCGCGATCGCGTCTTTCAACTGCCGCAAAATCTGCTGTTGCCGCGTGGCGAATAGAGGTTCTTTGGGGATACCTAGTTCATCTAAACGGTTTAAGCCAACTTGCACCGAGCGCTGCACATCCTCCAAGCGGCGATGTTTATACCAATTGAGGCGCTCTAGCTCTAGCCGCTGACGGGTCAGTTGTTTCGTCAAAGTGAGGTAGCGTCTTGTCCAGGCGAGTTGATTGGCGAGGATGCTAAAAGCGGCGGTGTGTCGATCTGACCAGCGGCGTTCGGCTTCATCGACAACGATCAAAATTCCAGTGGGTTGATGCTCTGGTGCCGTCCGGAGGGTGATCGCCAAGATCTGACCAATGCCAGCGCCATAGAGCCAGCGCCGACTGTTAATGGGTAGATCACCCACACCGAGGGGCAATACGCTTTCCTGCTCTAGCGCCCACTGCACCAAAAAGTCGGTGTAGATTGGGATGGCAGTATCAACATTGGCAGCAAAGCGATCGCTGGGGGGTGGTGAACTGGTGAGTTTGGCATCGGTTTGACCGGGAGTCCACGCGACTAACAGCGCTAGGGGCACCTGCATCACTTTTGTGACCTGCTGCAAAGCAGATTGCTCTAATAGTTGGGGATCGTGGGTTTGCTGCATTGCTGCCAA
>JBBSCL010000623.1:0-2665 GCA_038250345.1 Leptolyngbyales cyanobacterium | reverse complement strand
TGGCGAATAATCTGGCGTTTTTCTTCTAAAATCAGTTCCACGTCTTCAAGACGAACTTCGCCGTGGGTGGCGATCGCGCGGGATAGCACTCGTCGAATGCGATCGATAGACAAGCCTTGGCAGGAGCGCACCAATTCATCTAGGGTGCGCGGCTCCAAGCTTTGCCCCGTTGCCCTGATCAACCGCTCCACCTCTGACCGAATTTCGGCGGCGGCTGGCAGTGGAAATTCTATCACCGTGATCACTTCGCCCAAATCTGCGGGAATGGTGAGTTGGGGCGACAGAATAACAATATTTTTCGGCTGAGATTTCAGCATTCGTGCAAGGTTTCGCAGCTTGCGTGAAACCGATACATCATCTAAAAACCGATGAAAATCTCGCAGGATAAAAATGGCAGGGGCGCTGGCTGGCAATTTTTCAATCAGTTCTAATGCCTGTAGAGGATTGCGTTTGCCAACGCCTGTATCGTTAGGATTTCCCTGATAGCCATCGACAAAATCCCAAACGTATACGGCACGATTGCCTTGGGTTTTGGCACTGTCGGCGATCGCGGCTTCAACCCGCTCTTCTTCCTGAGTAGGAATGTAAATTAGCGGATACCGCGCCCGTAGAAATAGCTCAAATTCATGACTAAAACTCATGTCGCTAAACTTGATAACTCAAAGTCGAATGAGTTCATTATCGTTGGGCTTCTAGCTTAAAAAACTAATTTTGGCTAGATAACTGATCTTTAAATGCTGCCAACCCAGCCCAGCGGCGATCTACCGCAGGATTTATCTCATTTTGTGGCAATGGAATCCCTTCACATTGCTTATCGCAGAGTTTTCGGAGGGGGATTTCTAGACAAAGCTGCTCATAAAGCCATTTGGCAGGGTCGAAATACCCCTCTGGAGACAGAGATTCTACCAAATCTTCGGGGGCAAGATCGCGATCGAGGAGCGCATGATTGAATTCTTCAGCCGCTTCATCTAGCCAGATTAGTTCTGCTGGTGTAATAGACAGGCGATAGTTATATTGCTGTAAACAGCGATCGCAGGTAAGAGTAATAATGACCTCTGCCTTGCCTTCCACTTCTAAATAGTTGCCCTGATGCTTAATGCGAACCAGTCCTTTGACGGGCGTGAGCGATCCTAACTCTGGTATCACTTCATCAATCTGCTGAACATCAGTTTGCTCAGGTAATCGGGTCAGCCAAGGAATATGAATGGGTTCCATAGTGCTATCTTTTCCTCCACACCTTGTCCCTGTTGATCAAACTGTATTTTTCACCAAAGATACAACCAGACGGCGATCTGGCTCTTGACCTCGACTTTGGGTTTCTAGATCGGCGTACTCCTTCAATATTGTATGCACCTGGCGGCGTTCTGCCGCAGACAGTGCCTTCAACTCTACCTCGCTGCCTGTTTCACGAACTTTACTAGCCGCACGATCGGCGATCGCCTGTAGCTCAGCGTAACGACGTAGGCGATAACCCGCCAAATCTACGGTAAACGCACCCTGCTGTCCAGACTCTCGACCCAAATTTAGAATCGTATTGGCTAAGTATTGGATCGAGTCTAGAACATCGCCCTCAGTGCCCATGAGTGCCTGAATCTGTTCAGGCGCTAGCGGTTTTTCATCAATCACCAGCCAGCAGCTATCTTCCCAAAACTCTGGGCTTTTTTCCGACCGAACCGAAGTTGGAATCGCTGCATACTGAAGCAATTCTTTCAACCACTGCTGACCCCGCTGTTCCCGACTCGTTTCCATACCTAACCCTGAGCTTTCTTTTTCGTCCGTCCTGGTTCAAATGGAATGGTGTCACCGCCCTCTTTCTTTACCGCTTTTTCAGTTGCCTTGGCTTCATCATCAACTATTTTCTGGATTTCTTCGGGCAACGCTTCTCGCGACAAGATAAAAGTCTGCGCAGTTTGAAAGACGTTGGCGATCACCATATACATTAGAACACCAGCCGGCAAAGGGAAGAACAAGAACATTCCAGAAAACAGCACAGGAGTGATTTTGTTTATTGTGTCCTGGTTTGCATTTCCGGTAGAGCCTTGCCCCGAAAGCAACTGGTTGACGTAAATGCTGACTCCGAAAAAGATAATCATGCCGACCACATCCCAATGAATCTTGCCATCAGGATCAATGGCACCCACATGACCTAACTTATCAATAAACAAAAATCCCTTGTTAGTTGCCAGCCCCGGAACGATCGCCTTAAGCGCCACATCTCCGGGCTGCAAAGCTTCGACTGTTCCGTCTTGATTGAGCGTGATGCGTTCTGCACCGCTAACAATTTCAAATCGTGGAGTCAGGTCACTGTCAGGATATTGCGCCAATAAATCGGTTAGAGGCTTGCCTTCAGCGGTTTGAAACTCGATCTTAGTTTTTTCTCCAATCGCTAGCTGAGTCCCACTGGGCGCGATCGCAATAACGGGAGCATGAACGCTATCTGCAAAATAAATATTTTGAGGTTTAGTTAAGAATGCCTGAGGCTGAACTTGCTCAATCTGATCGCGAGGCAAAACTTGAAAACTCATTGTGTAGGGAACGTCTGAAAACGGCGACCCCCGCAATGTGGCAAATAACGCAAACAGGATCGGCATTTGAAATACTAAAGGAAGGCAGCCTGCCAGCGGATTGCCTAACTCTTGCATCACCTTTGCCATCTCTTCCTGCT
>JBBSCL010000622.1:0-2668 GCA_038250345.1 Leptolyngbyales cyanobacterium | reverse complement strand
GCCCGGTTCAAGAATCCGTTGGAACAAATAGCCAGTGCCCCTTGCCGTCAAAATCAGTTCAGGATTACTGGGGTCATCTTCCAGCTTGGCGCGCAGTCGAGAAATATGCACATCTACCACTCGTGTATCCACATGGCGCTCTGGCGTGTAGCCCCAGACTTCTTGCAAAATTTCAGAGCGGGAAAACGCTTCTCCAGAACGGCTGACCAGCAGTTCCAACAAGCTAAATTCCATACCCGTTAAACGAATGCGCTCGTCACCTTTATAAACCTGACGTTTATTCGTGTCAATCCGAATGCTGTTGATGTGAATGACACCGGAGCTAGGAATGCCAGAACTGCCTGTTTTTTCGACCCGACGTAACACAGAGCGAATCCGAGCTTCTAATTCTTTGGGAGAAAAAGGCTTGACTACATAATCATCCGCACCGAGTTCTAAGCCCGTGATGCGATCGGCAACATCGCCCAGTGCGGTCAACATGATGATCGGAACATCCGATTCTTTGCGTAACTCTTGACACACTCCATAGCCATCCAATTTGGGCATCATCACGTCTAGCACAACCAAATCAGGAGCGGCATTCCGAAAAATGTCTAGCGCTTCTTCTCCATCAGCCGCCGTCACCACGTCATACCCAATCATTGAAAGGCGCGTTTCAAGAATACGGCGAATGCTGGCTTCATCATCCACAACCAATATTTTTTCTTTATGGTTCTCCAACTTCGTTCCGCTCCTTAATTCGAGTTTCTAATCGTTAATTTTCGTACCCTATCATTAAGATGGTACTTCATACATCCACATTGAAATCCTCAAAGGTTCCTGTCTGGCTACATTTCAGTGTTTTTTTTAACAATTTCTTACGAATACGTCTATTTCATTCATAAAGCTATTTTATAACTGATAAAAACAATGGCTAAGTCGCGATCGCTTTATGTTTGCAATGAATGTGGGGCTGAGTTCTCTCAATATTTTGGCAAATGTTTAGCCTGTGAAAGTTGGAACTCCTTACAGGAACAACTGGTTTCTGCCGCAAATTCGTCCACGCGGCAAAGTGACAGCATCAGCCGCACGACAGGTCGCAAACGCACTGCTACGCAAACCGCTGCTAAACCGAAAGCTTCCCTGACGCTGGCTCAAATATCCGATCATCCCCAAGCCCGGCTTGCCTCTGGCTATGTTGAACTCGATCGCGTCCTCGGTGGCGGCATTGTGCCCGGTTCACTGGTATTAATTGGCGGCGACCCCGGCATTGGCAAATCGACTTTGCTGCTTCAAACGGCTAACCAGCTAGCGCAACACTATCGAGTCTTGTATGTGTGTGCTGAAGAGTCGGGGCAACAGGTGAAGCTGCGGGCAATGCGGTTAGGAGGGGAGAGGGAAAAGGGGATAGGGGATAGGGGACAGGGGGAAGAACAACTCCAAACCCCGAACTCCGAACCTCTTATTCCTTCAGATTCTTCTCTTTACCTGTTGCCTGAAACCGACTTAGACATGATTTTGGAAGAACTGGAGTCGCTTCAGCCTCAAGTTGCGGTAATTGATAGTATTCAAGCGCTGCATTTTAATGCGCTGACTTCGGCTTCGGGGTCGGTGGCGCAGGTGCGGGAGTGTACTTCTATGCTGATGCAGTTTGCCAAACGGCAGAATATTTCGCTGTTCATTGTGGGTCATGTGACGAAGGAAGGGGCGATCGCGGGTCCTAAAGTGCTGGAACATTTGGTGGATACGGTGCTGTATTTTGAGGGCGATCGCTTTGCCAGCCACCGATTGCTGCGATCTGTGAAAAACCGATTTGGACCGACTCACGAAATTGGCGTATTTGAAATGGTGGATCAGGGCTTGCAGGAAGTGCTGAACCCTTCAGAATTATTTTTGGGGAACCGTGAGGAGGTTTCGCCGGGAAGCGCTACGATTGTTGCCTGTGAGGGAACTCGTCCGATTGTGGTGGAACTGCAAGCGTTGGTTAGCCCCACCAGCTACAGTTCGCCTCGCCGCTCCACTACAGGCATTGAATACAATCGGCTGCTGCAAATTTTGGCAGTGCTAGAAAAACGAGTCGGCATTCCATTATCAAAGTTAGATGCCTATGTTGCGTCATCGGGTGGGCTAAGCGTCAGTGAACCCGCAGCCGATCTAGGCGTTGCGGTTGCCGTGGTTGCTAGCTTTCGCGATCGCCTGGTCGATCCACGTCTGGTCTTGATTGGCGAAGTGGGCTTGGGTGGACAGGTGCGTCCCGTTTCACAAATGGAACTGCGGCTAAAGGAAGCCGCCAAGCTGGGTTTTAAGCAGGCGATTATTCCAAAAGGGCAATTTTTTTCGCTTCCTGGCTTTGAGGTGATAGAGGTGGCGCGGGTGGTAGACGCGATCGCGACTGCTTTGGGTGGGAGACCTGAGATCGAAGAAGATTTCAATTAATCTAGAAACTGCAACTATTCGCCGCCCGGTTTCGTCTTGCCGCAAAGGATTTTGTTCGCTCTCACTATTTTGGAGAACTATCATGTCGAGGAGTTTACAGATTGGCTTAGGCGCGATCGCCGCGTTGAGCAGCGTCATGCTAGCCAATACAATCCACGCTCAATCTACCGCCCAGTCTAAATTTAAGGGCAACCTGACTATCGAAGTTGGCGGATTGCAAAACCAAAAAGGGTTCCTTTGCATTCGGCTATTT
>JBBSCL010000621.1:0-2684 GCA_038250345.1 Leptolyngbyales cyanobacterium | reverse complement strand
CGATTCCCCGCAAAATCATTGGTGTTGCTGTGATCTGGAACGATGCGGGACAAATCCTCATCGATCGCCGCAAACCCGATGGACTGCTCGGCGGCATGTGGGAGTTTCCCGGCGGCAAAGTGGAACCGGGCGAAACCATCCCCGCCTGCATCCAGCGCGAAATTCGAGAAGAACTGGGGATTGAGATTGAAGTGGGCGATCGCCTGATCGTAGTAGACCATACCTACAGCCATTTTCACGTCACCCTCAACGTGCATCACTGCCAGCACCTCAGCGGCGAACCTCAAGCGATCGAATGTGATGAAATTCGCTGGGTCGAACTTGCAGACTTGGACAGCTACCCATTTCCTAAAGCCAACCTACAAATTATTGAAGCACTGAGACGTTGGCGAGACGTGGCGTGTAGGTAGGAAAAGACCTGTGAATTCACTAGAAGATTGCTTTAAAGTGCGATCAGATGGTAGCCCTGTACTTCTCAAAAAATATGATTCACTTTAGGTACAATCCTCTAAAAACGGTTCAGGCAGTAGCGTTGCTGTTGAAGCTGCATGGAAAGCCGATGAATTATATGGGGCTGCTAAAGCTGCTTTATATGGCAGACCGAATTGCTTTGCAGTCTATCAATCAACCGATTTCTGGAGATGACTACTTTTCAATGAATTTTGGTCCTGTTCTTAGCCACGTTTACGATGCGATCAAAAATAAAGACAGTGGAGAACCAAAAGAAATTTGGGAAAAGCACATTTCTACACGAGATCAAAACTATCAGCACACTAAAAACTACGATATTCAGCTTTTAACTGATCCAGGAGACTCAGAATTAAGTGAGTCAGAAGAAGACATTATTAAAAATGTTTATGCTTCATACGGCAAACTAGACCAATTTTACTTAGCTGATCTGACTCATCAATATTTTCCTGAGTGGCAATATCCAGACGGTAGAGCTACGCCGATTTCGGTCGAGTCTGTGCTAATCAATGTAGGGAAAAACGCTGAAGAAATTGCTGAAATTGAGCAGGAAGTTGCTCAAGAGAACTATCTAGACGTGATTTTAGCTGAGTAGGCATGAATATTGGTGATGCTTTCCTGCTTCCTACTCCTCCTAATGGTAATCACTTATTTTTCGCGATCGCAATCACAACAGACAGTAAATATCTTTGTGTCAACGCGACCTCCCTTAAGTCTACGACCTCTGACACAGCCTGTATTTTGAAGCCAGGAGCAGGAGTTCCTAGCTTTATAGTCCATGATTCAGCCATAGTCTATAGACGTGCAAGAGAAATTTCTCCTGATGTGATTTCAAGGTTGATTGCCAGTGGAAAATGTATCTATCAGGGCTGCTGTTCAGAGGACATTGTTAAACAAATACAACAAGGGGCTTTAGCGTCAAGGCAGATTTCTAACGAACATAAACAAGTTGTCCAAAAATTTTTAGAGCGCTTGTAGCTCCGCTTCATTTGCCCTTTTTTCTTTTGCCCTCCGCCCCTTTCCTTCTGTCCCCTTCATCCCTTATCGTTATTCTTTCCTGTTTTGGATACCTGAAATACTCTTTCCTTAGAACGTAGTCGCTACGATTCAAGGTTCTGGTTTCCTTAAAGCTGACCTGCCTGCTTCATCTACTTTTCACGGGTTCTTATGGGGGCATCTATGGCGATCGCAAAAAACGGCTCTAAGCCAAGACATATTGTGCTAACTTCCCATCCCAATCGATTTGGACCGAAGCCCATTCCGATTCACTGGGGGGCAACTGATCCGCTGAAGCGAGGGGCGATCGTCGGCACGTTGACTAATTCTGCCCAACGGAATGTGATCGGTTCTCATGCTGGAGCCTATGGCATCTATCGGGCGCTGGCGATCGCCAGTGGTCAGCTACAGGCAGATCACCGCGCAGATTTAACGGATACCGCTCCGGCTGCCTTGATCGGACCTCATGCTGCGTGGTTTGATCCGCAAAAAATTGTCTCGCTTGATCCGTTTGGGGCGCTAGTCGGAGAACTTTACGCCTCGCTGTATGAAGCTGGATATGACATTCGCCCAACGATCGCGGTCACTCAAGCCCACATTAATATGCCGGAACTGGTGGAGGCGATCGCCAAAGGGCGCTTGCAAGTAGATGGCACCATTATGAAACAGGGTGGCGATTTGGTCGTGACGAAGGCGGCGATCGAACCGGTGTGGTATCTGCCAGGGATCGCCCAGCGGCTTGGGGTCGCGGAATCTGATCTGCGGCGGGCATTGTTTGAACAAACAGGCGGGATGTTTCCAGAGTTGGTCACTCGTTCCGATTTGCCTGTGTTTTTGCCGCCGATTGGAGGCGCAACCGTTTATGTGGTAGGCGACCCGGCTGCGATTACCGACCCCACAAAACCCTTAGCCGTACGGGTTCATGATGAATGTAATGGCTCGGATGTATTCGGCTCAGATATTTGCACCTGCCGCCCTTACCTAGTTCACGGCATCGAAGCCTGTGTGCAGACTGCCCAAGAAGGTGGAGCCGGGGTGATTGTTTACTGGCGCAAGGAAGGACGGGCATTGGGAGAAGTGACCAAGTTTTTGGTGTATAACGCTCGCAAGCGGCAAGCAGGAGGCGATCGCGCTGATGCCTACTTTGCCCGTACCGAGTGCGTCGCTGGTGTACAAGATATGCGCTTTCAAGAACTGATGCCCGATGTGCTGCACTGGCT
>JBBSCL010000620.1:0-2692 GCA_038250345.1 Leptolyngbyales cyanobacterium | reverse complement strand
TGATCACTGTGCAGGAATACCACCGAATGGCAGAAGCTGGCATTCTAGATGCCGATGAGCGCGTGGAATTAATTGATGGATATATTTTAAAGATGGCTGCAAAAGGAACTGCCCATTCATCTGCAACGACCCGCACGGCAAAATTAATGGAGCAACTTTTGGCAGGGCAAGTCTGGATACGGGTGCAGGAACCCATTCGGCTCAACAACTATTCAGAACCGGAACCCGATATTGCCGTGGTGCAGATCGACCCATTGGATTATGCAGACCACCATCCCACCGTGTCAGAAGTTTACTTAGTGATTGAAGTAGCGGATTCTAGCTTACAAAAAGACTGCGGTTTGAAGGCAAAAGCCTATGCGCGATCGCACATCCTAGATTGTTGGGTACTCGATGTAACCGAACGCAAACTGCACGTTTTTCGATCACCCAGCCAAGACGGATACGAGAGCGAAACAGTGCTGCTAGAAGATGCCGTCATCTCACCTTTGCAGTTCCCAGACGCGATCGCGATCGTCCGAGATTTACTGCCCAAAGTTCGCGCTGACTGATTGGGGATGTGTTGGGTGCGATCGCTCAGCTTAGTGAAAAATCTGATTCGCTATGCTTCACCAGCAAGGCGCAAAATCTCGGCGTAAAGTTGTGAACTGATCCTAAATCGTGCCTGAATCATGAGAGCGTCTACTATTTGCTTGATCCTAGAAATGAGTTTTCTATTTTTTGCCTCAAGCAGAAAACCGACTAAACCAGTAATATTCAATCCTTCGTTGACTGCAATTCTTCTTCCAAGTTGTTCATCAATCAGCAAGAGTTCTGCATCAAGCTCAAGTGCTAAAGCGATCGCCTCAGATTCGCCCGCATCAAGTTTTTCACCCCGAAGTCTTTCTATCGTTGTCGTATCATTAACCGTTTGAATTGCGATCCACGATTGATTGGGTATGGATGCTGCTTGAGTATAAACTGTTGCAACTTTTGCAATCTCATCAGCAACAGCTTGGGGAATCGTGATACTCCCGTACACTTGCTGCAATAGCGATAGTTGACCAATAGCTGCCAGATTACTGATGGGCGAGGTGTTGCTGACAACAGTCATAACCGTCCTAAACGTTGCAGAGTCGCGACATCGGCTTTAAGATCGTCAACGTCATAATGAATACAGATATCACGACTCGCAATCAGGTGTTGAAATTGAAGCAGGTTCATTTCTAAGAGATTGCTAGCTGTACCGATGCTGATTTTCTGCTGCTGAAACAACAACAGCACAATTTCCTGCAATAACTCTTCTTCTGACAATCCAGAGGCTTCAAGAATCTTGTCGGGAATAACAACGCTCATAAAAGTTTGACTTGACAATGCCTTGATGGTTCTGTCTATAGGATAAGCGATCGCGATCGTCCGAGATTTACTGCCCAAAGTCCGCGCTGATTGATTGGGGATGTGTTGGGTGCGATCGCTCTGAGAAGAATTCGGAAGTTTTATTGTCCGCGCCCTGGCTTGCAATCTGCAAAACCCAACGCTTCTGTATCCAGAAAACTAGCGATCGCCATCTCAATCACGGCTTCGACTGGATATTCAATTTCAGTAGCACGAGCAATCAGAGCCACTTGGATTCGCTCAGGCAATCGTCCTAAGATAGCTTCGGCATCAGCGGGAGAGAGTTGCTCTTGAAGTTTGGCTTGCATCGCTTCTACCTTTCAGTCGGAATCTGGGCGTTGTAAGGAGGTTCGGTGGCTCTTAGAATGATGGCTTCTAGCTCCAATAGTAGCGTAGGGTTTCCCCAGTAAGAAATGAACTGGACTGCAATCCGCACATCATCATCGTTATATTGGTCGAGCCATGCCCACAAAAAAGCTTTGTGCCCACCACTAAAGCGACCTCTCAAACTTTTGGTTTTTCCGATGGAGAGCAACCCATCGGTTTTGTGCCTGATTGCATAAATGCCGGGACGTGCGGGAATGCTATCAAACTCACGGCTTAAGGGCTGGCACTGCTCAAAAGGGGTAAAGGCGATCGCATCTAGAATTCTCCGAGCCTGGATTTACAATTCAGAATCGTTTGTTGTCATGAAAGCAAGAGAGCGTCACTCAATCATGCTCCCACAAATCCTGCCGCAGCCGACCCGATCAGTACTGAGATGCGCGATCGTCCGAGATTTACTCCCCAAAGTTCGCGCTGATTGATTGGGGATGTGTTAGGTGCGATCGCTCAACCCATGAAAAACCTTTTCGGTCTCTGTGCGTGCAACCGGAAGGTTAATGGTACGGAGCATCAGCCAAGTGTATAAAGGTTTAGTAAAGCTCGTGAATTTACGGTAATTTTTCCGGTTAGCCATTAACAAGCCTTGTAATCTCTATAAGATAGATAATTAGTCCTCAAAGCCCCTCATCATACAAAGGGTTTTGAGCGGGGTGCGATCGCCAAGAGACAATGCAGTCTTTAAAGAGAAAAGTTTTGCCTATCCAACCGATTTAGGATGTTATGCAGAAACTTTCTGTCTATCCACCCAACACGGGGTGTTATACGGAAACTTTCCGCCTAATAAGTAGTTAGACCGCTTAGGTTGTCTGTTGGGGCGGTGCTTGAGAACTTTTGGTTGGTGTTTGTTAAAAATTCAGGACATGGGGTATTTATAGGACTGAGTTTCATGATTCTCAGCAGGATAAGGTTAGCGTTCAGCCAATTGAAAACCTAC
>JBBSCL010000619.1:0-2694 GCA_038250345.1 Leptolyngbyales cyanobacterium | reverse complement strand
TTCCTTCAAGCCAGAATTCCTTCAGCGCAATCGCCAGTTTTATCAAGCAAAAGTGAGTGAATTAGACTTTGGCAATCCGCGATCGGTGACGACTATCAACACTTGGGTCAGCCAAAATACGCGCGGCAAGATTGACACGATCATCGACGGCATCGATCCAAACGATGTCATGTTTTTGATCAATGCCATCTATTTCAAAGGCAACTGGTCACGCAAATTTGATCCCCAGAAAACGTCTCTCCAGCCGTTTTATCTGCCTAACAATCAGCAAAAAAAACATCCAATGATGGCTCAGGGCGGCGAGTATCGCTATTATGAAACCAGCCAATTTCAAGCAGTCAGACTGCCCTACGGCACTAAACAACGGGTTAGTTTCTACGTGTTCTTGCCCCAATCTTCTTCTAGCCTCGCCGACTTTCAAAAGAATTTAACGGCTGAAAACTGGGAGCAGTGGATGACACAGTTCCGCCAACGTCCAGGCTCTATTCAAATACCGCGTTTCAAGCTGGAGTACGATGTGCAGTTGAAAAGTGCCCTTTCTCAATTGGGCATGGCGGAAGCCTTCAGCAGCCGCGCTAACTTTTCGGGACTTAGCCCAGTTCCGACTAAAATCGACGAGGTGAAGCACAAAACCTTTGTGGAAGTGAATGAAGCCGGCACTGAAGCTGCCGCAGTGACTTCCATTGGCATTCGGGCAACCTCTGCAAGACCTGTGGAAGAGCCGTTTCGGATGGTGGTCGATCGCCCCTTCTTTTGCGCCATCCGTGACGACCAGACTGGAACCATCTTGTTTATGGGCGCGATCGCAAATCCAAAAATCTAGCAGCCTCATCCTGCTGAAACTGACAATGGAATGGCTATGCCTCAAGCCAACTGAATAGTTGTCCAACTGTGAGTTCAAATGATGCAGCGAAGGTCGGAACAGGAATGCGATCGCTTGGGTTTTCAAACATAGCAAGAGTGCGAACTGACAAGTCAGCACTGGCGCTATCAGCAAAATAGACAAACACCAGTTCTTCGTCGGGGTCGATCAACCAGCCCATTTGGGTGCCGTTGGCGAGGCAATGGAGAATATTGCGAACCACTTTGGTTTGGCTCTGGTCGGGGGAAAGGATTTCGATCGTCCAGTCAGGCGCGATCGCGAAGGTATTAGACACTTTGCCATCCTCGTCGCGGGGAATCCGCTCCCAAGTGAAAACCGTGACATCGGGCACAATGGATCTGCCGCCAAATGTACACCGCAGTTCAGGATAGGCACGAGCAACGTGGTTTGGTTTCAGAATTGTGTTAATTGCTGGAACGAGATCGCCTTGAACGGTGCTGTGTTTTCCTTGGGGCATCGGTTTCTGAATGATTTGACCGTCAATGAATTCGCTGGCGGGTTTGGTTTCCGGCAGTTGGAGAAATTCTTCGAGGGTGAGGGGCTTAATTGGAGTTTGAACCATGACCGTTGAGGGAAGGGATAATTTGCCTCGTGTCTACCAGTTTACTTTTTCTCACCGCTGGTGGGAGGTGTGAACTGGAGGTTGGCGGGCTGAGAACCCCGGAAAAGATATTCGGTTACTTGTAAGCCGATCGCTTTTTCTTCCGCCCGATTGGTTGGCAAGGGGAAGCGCAGGGACTGGTTAGGTCTTGTGCCTATCCTGATGAAAATAGAGGGCAACCACAAGGGCTTGTCCCTACAAATTGCATCCCCAAATTCAGCAACGCCTCGTTGGAAGCTACCAGAAGATAGAGGTTTTTCTAGTGGAATTAGTGCAATATTTTCTTAGTAAACTTTGTGAGAGATCGAAGTGGCACCTATTGCGGCTGAGCCTTTGATTGATTTGGCATATCGACAAAATAATCTGCAAACTGCTGATGTGCTAATTCGTGCGGCTGAAATTGCTGATTTTTGTGCTGTGAATGCGGCTCAGATCGATCGCAATGGAGCTTTCCCGATCGCAGAATTTGAGCGGATCGCCGAGGCAGACTTATTAGCAGCACCGCTACAAGCTAAGTTTGGTGGAGTCGGTTTAGGCATTGATGCAGACGTAACCTATGAATTGTTGGTGGTATTAAAACAAATAGGACGCGGCAATTTGGCGGTCGGGCGAATTTACGAAGGACACATCAACGCGCTCCAACTAATTCAAACCTTTGGAACACCCGCGCAAATTGAAGGCTATGCCCATGATGCGCGCGATCGCCACAAAATTTTTGGGGTGTGGAATGCTGAGGCAGAGGATGGAGTCAAACTGTATCCGCTGATCAATGGACGGTATCGTCTGGAAGGCTCAAAAACATTTTGCTCTGGTTCTGGCTTTGTCGAGCGCCCGTTTGTGAATGGAGCGCTGCCCGATGGCAGTTGCCAAATGTGTATTGTGCCGATGGAGGAGGTGGCAACGGTCAGTGATCCGGCTTGGTGGCAACCCTCTGGAATGCGGGCAACGGCAAGCTTTAAAGTGAATTTTAGCGGTGTTGAATTGGGTGCAGCATCGCTAATTGGAAAATCGGCAGACTACTTCCGGCAACCCTGGCTAAGCGCTGGCGTAATCCGTTTTGCAGCCGTGCAGTTAGGCGGCGCAGAGGCGTTATTTGATGCAACTCGCGAGTATTTGCAGGGTTTGAACCGAACGAGTGATCCCTACCAACAGCACCGATTAGGGCGCATGGCGATCGCGATAGAAAGCTGCAATCTTTGGCTACAAGGAG
>JBBSCL010000618.1:0-2704 GCA_038250345.1 Leptolyngbyales cyanobacterium | reverse complement strand
TCGAGTCAGGTTTAAGAATTTTTTCTACTGGGGAGCCAGTAAGACTTCATTCCGATCGCTGAGGTTAGACAACGCACTGGATGGATCAATCGGACGGCGAGGCGCGATCGCCAAGGGCACCGCAGCCACCGATCCCCACTGTTGGGTTAAGCCTTGCAAAAGTTGATTTTGCTGGGCGCGTAAGCCGTCTAGGTCACTGCCTCGGTTCATGATCACAAACCAAATCAAGCCGCGATCGCGAGTCGGCAGAACTCCCGCTAACCCACTGACATCATTCAGCGTCCCGGTTTTGACGACCGATGCAGCAGGGATTGGGCGATCTTGAATGGTGCCCTGATCCTTGCCTGCGATGGGGAATAAATCGGCGATCGTCAAATTACGGGCGATCGCATAGCGCTGTACCGCTGACAGCATGGCATAAACAGCACGGGGCGAAATTCGGTTTTCGACTCCCAAACCAGACCCATTTGCCAGCAGAACTTCTTGAGCCGGAGCGCCCGACAGTGCCGCCGCCTTTTGGGCAACCACCGACGCACCTCCTGCCAAATCTGCCAAGGTCTGCGAAATCACATTGTTGCTATATACATTCATCAGCTTCAAAATTTGCGCCAGTGGTAAAGACTGATGGCGCAGCACCTCTTGAGTTTGCGGCAACGAACTTTCTGGGACGACTCGCACCGCTCCGGCAATCGCAATTTGGGGGCGTGGCGTACCGGGCGGGAGGCTTTGGTATTGGGCGATCGCATCTTCCGACCAGGTGGCAGCATTCAAGGATTGTTTGAGCAACTCTCCCGCTTTATCTGGCATCACTTCAAAGTTCATTTGAAAGTTGCCCACAATTACCAAATTGCCTGTAACTTTAGCGATCCCCAGTTTATTCAGCGCATTCCCTACCGCAAAAGCCTGCTCCCAAACAAACATCGGATCACCGCCTCCCTTGATGATCAAGTCGCCATTCACCACACCCTGCCGCACTTGCCCTGTTGTGCTAATCACCGTTTCAAAGCGATGCTCGGCTCCCCAAGTCTCCAAAGCAACCAGGGTCGTGGCAATTTTGGTTAGCGATGCGGCGGGCAGTGGCGTAGCCCCTAGATTGCTAGATAACACCATGGGTCCCGCTTGCAGCCATACTCCCTGAGCCTCAACTGACAAACCTTCGCCTGCTAATCCCTTTAAATATTGCTGCAATAGGGCATCGGTCGTACTATCCGCATTGGCAGCGTTGACTAGCCAGGGAGTAGTTTGCAATACATCCACGGCAGAATTAAGCGACTGCGGCATTCCCGACATCGAAAGCCACACCGAAACCAAAGCAGAACTGAACGTATCAAACACGGTTATCTTCCCTCAATTAGCTCGACTGAACTTGCTAGAGTAAATGGCAAGACCAGTATATTAAAGCTTCTGAATATAGCGCCTTTTAAAGTGTGGAATGGCAAAATCTGATCCAAATTCGATATTAAGGCTAATCCCATTTACAGTGGGCGGCTTGGCAGGAACGCTCCTGTTGATTAATCGGGTGCTGACTGATAGTTTGACTCCGGCTCAAGCGCGATCGGATGTCGTAGGGATTATAGTCTGCGCCGTGCTGATTTTGACGGGGCTAATCTGGCAACGTGTGCAACCCCGATCGCCCGACAGCGTGGAATTAGTGGGCACTGAAGTATTTGACCTCGATCGCACCTTACCAGAAATGCTTCAAACAGAGCTTGCTTGGGCATCTCATCTCCTGCTGACGAATACGGTGACGCGATCGCTGATAGTCTGGCACGACGGCAAAATTCTGCTGCGACGAGGCATTCTCCCTGAGCAAACTGCGATTAAACCTGGCGTGATCCTCCAGCGCGTTTTAAATAAACAGCAGCCTGTTTACCTAGTGGCACTGGCTGTTTATCCTGGCAAAATTGAGTTTGATTACTTGCCCGAAAATACTCAAGGCGTAATCTGTCAGCCGCTTGGCGAAAAAGGTGCGCTGATTTTGGGTGCCAACGCCCCTCGCAGCTACACCCGCCAAGATGAGCAATGGATCAGCGCGATCGCAGACAAGCTCGCCTACACAATCAGCAAAATGACGAGTGGCGAATGACGACTTCAAAACTCAAAACTCAAAACTCAAAACTCAAAACTCAAAACTCAAAACTCAAAACTCAAAACTCAAAACTCAAAACTCAAAACTTTTCCTTGCCCTCTTCCCTCTTCCCTACCCTCCTGTTCTCATGCTCTATCTCTATTGGACTCTCGTTCTTGTAATGGTTGTTGGCATCATTGGTGCTATTGTTCCAGGAATTCCTGGCATTAGTTTGATTGCGATCGCGGCATTTATTTGGGCGTTTGCTACAAACTTTACTAGCGGTACAACCGCGCTGATTGTGGCAGTGGTTGTGTTGGTGCTGGGAATCGGCATTGATTTTTTGGCAGGCTATCTTGGCGCAAAGCAGGCAGGAGCGAGTAAATGGGGGCAAATTGGGGCGATGATTGGGCTGGTATTAGGGCTATTTGGATTTTTGCCGACTTTGCCCTTCGGTGGACCGTTGGGTCCGTTTATCGGCATTATTTTGGGTTCGGCGATCGGGGCGGTTGTGGGAGAGTATCTATACTCCAAGGATTTGATGCTTTCCTTCAAAGCGGCACTTGGGCTGATGGTGGGGTCACTGGTGGGCAATTTGATTCAGGAAGTCTTGGCGATCGCTACAGTAGCAGTATT
>JBBSCL010000617.1:0-2707 GCA_038250345.1 Leptolyngbyales cyanobacterium | reverse complement strand
TATCTAACCATTTGCCATCGTTGGGATAGCCACCGTGAAACCGCAAAATACCAGGATGCAACTCGCCGTCGTTCCCCTTGCCGCCACAGTAACGGCGAATCTCATCCAGTGGGCACAGTTGCCGACACGCCCGTAGAAATGCGCCCTTCATGCTGGAACCAGGGAAAAATGCCCAACCTCGTTCCCCAATCACTGGACGAATCACACCTGCATCCTGTCCGCTATTCGTCACCATGCGCCAGGTGAACTTGCATGGATGAGTTTTCACATGGGCATCAAATGCAGGTGTAGTGTTAGAGTCACAGGCTTCTTGCCATTGTTTTGCCCAGTCGTAGGCTTGCTGCCGAGGTGCTTTAGGAACCAGACGTTGAATCTGCGATCGCCCACCTACCTGTGCCTGAAACATCAACGGAACATAATCATGGTCTGGCATTCGAGCTTCCTCCCGCACCATTTCTTGGCTTCTTGTAGCGTTGCGTCCACCAGACCAAACTGTCGCAAAATTCAACGAGTACAGCTAGGGCAATCTTGCGCTGCTCCTGGTCAAAGTCCCAGAGCTGATCGGTCATCGTTTTGATCGTGGCGCTGTTAGCAGTGACGCGATCGTTGGGGATCTGAATCCCTGCTTGTCTCATGATTTTGCATAGTTCATCCCAGGTTGCCTTCCAAAAATCAGCTTTGTCCTGACTTTCGCGTTGCAGGCGCAAATGTTCGCCCCAAAAACGCTCTAACCCATAAGCAGTAGTCATCCGCATTTTGTGGCTTTCGCCCAGCACATCTTTATCGCGAAATTTTAGTACTAGATCATGGGCTGCGCGATCGATTTCATACATTTTCCAACTCATGCGGCTTTCTCCTGTTGAGTGGTGACAACATCCAGGTTTTTCAGGGTGATTTCGCAGTTACCAAACCCGATCGACTCCAATCCACCCAGATAGATTTCGCTAGTTGTATGCCCGTTACCAAATGGGTGCCAGGATTTTGATTTTGATGCGGTATTGCGAATGGCGATGGGAAACACCATAATCGTCCCTTCTGGCAACGCTTCTGTGTTAAAGAACCCACCATCAACCCGCTTTTCATCATCTTTTAGCCGCACCCGACTTTGTCGATAGAGCGCCATATCGTGGATCATGCCAATCTCATCATCTGCGACTACGACCGCTGGAAGCTCATCGCCACCGGGAAACCAGGCAGATAAATCGGTTGTACCTTTGGTCAACTCTAAGAATCCAAAGTTGAAAAAAAGTTTCTTTTTCCCGTCTACATTGAGCGTTTTGACTGTTGAAGAGCCAAGATATTTATCCGGCACTTTTGCCGTTTTTAACGGGCTGCCATCCTCCAGCTTGACGACATCTCCCGCAATCCGTTGATAGCGTTTGAGCAATTTGGGACTGCTGACCCAAACGATTGGCTGCCCCGGACAGAACACAGGCAACCATAGCAACGAGGCATACTCGAATTTGACGATCGATTCAGTTGTTGCATCTGACTCACCTGTTTCTGCCGGACTGCCATACCAGTAGTTCGCTTCAGTTTCGTTATCCCGACGCATTTCAGAGCGAAACCTTCCCCGAATCGAACTGCCAGGAAGAATCCCAGTCTGGGTAAATTGATCGCGGAAAATCAAATTCAAGTTTCCACTTTCCTCTCCCGCTGTCGCTCCCACATGCAGCGGAGCCAGGGTTTCAATAATGCCGTAGGCTTTTTTATACATTACGCAACTCCTTGAAGCTTAATTGGCAAACACAATCCAGTTCCCATTTTTTTGAGTAATCCTTTGTCAGGAAACCAATCATCGGGGAAATCCCACCAGCGTTTATTGAGCGGCTGTTTGAAAACATAGACCGTTCCCACCGGAACCGCATACCGTCCTCGACTCAATCGCCCCCGCTCTGTTTTGCGATTGCCCAATCGATAGCGGTAAGGCACCGCTTTATCGGTGAGCATTTGTATTCCGTCCCTAGGGAATTCAGGATGTTTCGGGCAGCGGTAGGACAGATTATTGGAACCCCAAACACCGGGAGTAATGAAGGCGCAGGCGAGATCGATGGGTTGATCGAGGAGTTGATTGATGGTGCTGCTAGGCGGTAGCGGCTGACTGCCAACCTCCACCATGTGACCCTCTCCCCCAAAGCGATACCACCCATTGGGTAAGGCATTGGTAGACAGGTAAACCAGGCAGTAGTCTTCATCCATCTGCACCGCATTTTCCAGAAATAGCCCGTCTTCATCTAAGACATGGCGCTCTTCTGATTTCATGTGCGGATGCAAAAACGAAACCGATTTCCAGGGCACTTGAGCAGCTTCCTGATTGGTGCGGATCTTGCGAGTTTCTCGGTTCCAGGCATCAATACTTTGCCAAGTGTAATATGCCTCCAAGTCTTGCTTTTGTGGATCGCGTTGCCAATGACGATCGCTTTCCAAGCGCCATTCATCTTCGTTATCCTCTGCAATGATGCGATGTCTGGGAATGGGGACATAGAAGACTTCTGGTTGATCGCGTTTTGCCCAAAAGGCTCCCGCAACATGAAGGGTTTGCTTCAGATCATCGTGGGCTGAGATTACGCCCTTGCTGGCATGGTTGGCACTGAAAAACAACCCTGCTACGGTTGCAGCATCAGGAGGAAACTTTGCCCCCGATCGCCCCACTAAATTCTCAGGCGACAGAAACGCCCCCGCACTGCCATACATCAAGCCCAGCGGT
>JBBSCL010000616.1:0-2707 GCA_038250345.1 Leptolyngbyales cyanobacterium | reverse complement strand
TCCCGCATTTGATTGTGACAGACTTAATGATGCCTCAGGTTTCTGGCTTAGATTTAATCCGAATGATTCGTCAAGATGAAGCTCTTAAAGGAGTTCCCGTGATTCTCCTGACTGCCAAGGTGGATGAAGACACGCGCATTGAAGGGACAGAACAGGGGGCTGATGCTTACCTATCCAAGCCGTTTAACGATCGCGAATTATTAGCAGAAGTGCGAAACCTGTTGGCGCTCAAGGCAAATGAGCGGCGCGTGGCGGAACTCAACCAATACCTCACAGAATCGGTATTGAAGCGATTTTTGCCTGCTTCTATGGTCGATCGCGCGGCTCAGGGTGAACTGGTGTTAGATCTCCGCCCAGAGCCACGTTTGGTTACGGTGCTGTTTAGCGATATTGTCGGGTTCACCCAACTTTCAAATACGCTAAGATCACGCCGGGTTGCCGAACTGTTGAATGAATATTTGGCAGAGATGACCCATGTCATATTTAATAACGGCGGCACTATCGACAAGTTCATGGGCGATGCCATCCTGGTGTTATTTGGCGCACCCGAAGAACTATCTCCCAATGAACAAGTTCGCCGTGCAATTGCTACTGCTCGTGAGATGCAGCGATCGCTACGAAGCTTAAATCAACGGTGGCAGGAGCAGGGAATCAGCCAAGTGCAGTTCCGGTGCGGCATTCACCAAGGCACGGCGGTTGTGGGCATGTTTGGTTCTTCTGAGCGATCGGATTACACCGCGATCGGTCCTAGCGTTAACATTGCTGCCCGAATTCAAGAAGTCGCCGATCCAGACTGTATCTTGGTTTCTGCTGCGGTTGCGGACTATCTGGAAGAAGATGAAATCGTTAAATTTAGCCCCTTAGAGCTAAAAGGGATCGATGAAACGGTACTCACCTTTGTCGTCACTCCCGAACCTAAAGGCGAGTAAAAACGGAATATGAGTCAGCTAAATATTCGGTTGCATCAATGAAACGGTTTACTGCTATACCTCCATTCATCCTGCTAGATCCGCTGTTGCAGAGTTGGCTACTGGAAGATATTGGTCGGGGCGATCGCTCGACGGCTACTCTATTTGAAGGTGATCCCCCGGTGGGTCATGCTGAATGGATTGTGAAAGAATCGGGCATTATTGCCGGATTGCCCATTGCCAGACGAGTGTTTCAATTACTCAACGACCAAGTTTCCTTTGAAGCCATTGCCCAAGAAGGGGAAAGCTATGAACGCGGTCAAGCGATCGCCAAAATATCGGGTGCAATGGATGCATTACTCACCGGGGAGCGGGTCGCGTTGAATCTCGTCATGCGTTTGAGTGGAATTGCCACGATGACTCGCCAGTATGGGGATCAAATTGCCGATTTACCTACGCAGTTAGTCGATACGCGTAAAACGACACCAGGGCTACGGCTATTGGAAAAATATGCAACGCAGGTAGGGGGAGCCGTAAACCATCGCATGGGGCTAGATGATGGAGTTATGCTGAAAGATAACCATATTGCGGCAGTCGGCGGAATTACCACCGCGATCGCGCGTATTCGGGGTCAAGTTCCCTACCCGCTGACGATTGAGGTGGAAACTGAACAGTTAGAGCAAGTTGAGGAAGCCATTGAGCATGGTGCAGACATCATCATGCTGGACAATATGCCTTTAGATCAAATGCAGCAGGCAGTTGCCATGATTCGTCAAGCCAATCCGCGCATCAAAATTGAAGCGTCTGGCAATATCACGCTAGAAACGATCCGTGCTGTGGCTCAAACCGGAGTGGACTATATTTCTAGCAGCGCCCCCATTACCCGCTCCACTTGGTTAGATATCAGCATGAGAATGCACTAGCCCAGATAGAAATTTTGAATCAGCGATCGCCAAAACAAGGCAAAATAGGTTTTCTGCTAGCTGTTGTTGGTTTGTAATGATAGAAGCAGTGCAATCAATTGCGGCTCGAAATTAGGACGTTGATAGTTTTATGATTCTTACGATCGCCGAATTAAAAAAGCGTTTAGAGCAAGCACTCAGCGGCGCTTTTGGCACAGAGTATGCCACTGTTGATCCGATTTTGGAACCTGCCAGCAATCCAAAATTTGGCGACTACCAAGCGAATGTGGCAATGTCTCTGGCGAAACCGTTGGGTCAAGCACCACGGGCGATCGCCGAACAAATTGTTCAACATTTAAACGTAAGCGATCTCTGTGAACTGCCGACCGTTGCGGGTCCCGGCTTCATTAACCTGAGGCTAAAAACGGAATATTTAGAAACACAGTTAAGCATGATGCTAGCGGATACTCGCTTGGGCGTAGCGCCTACGATCAAACCGCAGCGGGTGATTGTAGATTTTTCTAGCCCCAATATTGCCAAGGAAATGCACGTGGGGCACCTGCGATCGACCATCATTGGAGATGCGATCGCCCGCGTTTTAGAATTTCAGGGGCATGATGTCCTGCGGCTCAATCATGTCGGCGATTGGGGAACTCAATTTGGCATGTTGATCACCTATCTCCGGGAAGCTGCGCCCGAAGCCTTAATCACGGCTGACGCGATCGATCTGGGTGATTTAGTCGCCTTCTACAAAAAAGCCAAGCAGCGGTTCGATGAAGATGAAGCCTTTCGCGACACCGCTCGGCAAGAAGTGGTGCGGCTGCAATCGGGCGCAGAAGACACGTTGAAAGCATGGAACTTGCTCTGCGACCAGTCTCGCCGCGAATTTCAAATAAT
>JBBSCL010000615.1:0-2717 GCA_038250345.1 Leptolyngbyales cyanobacterium | reverse complement strand
GGCAAGCCCGACATTTTGATTGTGGGCAGTTCTCGTGCATTGCAAGGAGTCGATCCGATCTCGCTTCAGCAAGCCCTCGCCAAACGCGGCTATCCCAACCAAAAAATCTTCAACTTTGGCATCAACGGTGCCACGGCACAGGTTGTAGATTGGCTGCTGCGGCAATTACTCACCGCCGAGCAATTGCCGCGTCTGATCGTTTGGGCAGATGGAGCGCGCGCCTTCAATAGCGGTCGGATTGACCACACCTTCAACAAAATTCGCGCTTCTCAAGGATATCAGGCTCTCAATGCAGGAATTCGTCCATCGATTCCTCAAATAAGTGGCTTAGAAGTTGGGCAAATTTGTCTAGATCTGCTGCCGTTACAATTGACCTCTCAATCAAAATCTATACCCGATAACTCAAAGCAACCGCCATTAAGTGCGATCAAAGATGCATCATGCAATCAACTGATAAAAGTGACGATGCGATCGCCAAGTTCTTCAACTTCGCCACAGTTTTCAATTTCGCCGTTGATGCCATCTGTTGCAGCCGTTGAAACGTTAGGCTTTCAAGTGGTCAATACTAAATTCAACCCTGAAAGCTACTTTCGGCGGTTTCCCAGAGTGTCGGGTTACTACGATGCAGACTACCTCAAATTCACTTTGATTGGTAAACAAATCAACGCATTAGAGCGATTGATTACTTTTGCAAATAAACGGCAAATTCCACTTGTGTTTGTCAATCTTCCGCTGACGCAAACCTATTTAGATTCGGCGCGATTTGCCTACGAAGATCAGTTTCGCAGGGAGATGAAACAGTTTGAACGCTCACGACTATTTACATTTAAAGATCTTGGCTGGCGGCAAAAGCTTGATTCAAATGGGTACTTTGCCGATCCTAGCCATCTAAATCGCTATGGGGCTGCTGTCGTCGCTTTGCAAATTAGCGCTGACTTAGCCCGTTTGACTGAGAAAATGCAGTCATCTACAAAACCAGATTCGGCAAAACCAGACTCGGCACGATCTCTGGTTCATTGTGAAAAAGGATGCCTCTATCTGCCCAAAATCTTTGTGGATCTTCAAAAAAACAGCTAAAAAAACAGCTTAGATGTGGCAAATCATTTTTGAACTTGCATTAGAAACAGAATGCGCTCAGCTATAGAGAATGTCAGAACTTCAAATAAAAAAACATCAGAACTTTAAATAGGTGATGCCAATTCAAAGATTGAGCAAATGCTTTAACTTTTCCTAGGTACTCTTCAGCGTAATTACGTATGGTTGTTTTGAGACAAGTTAATTTCTTCTACTTGTACAGGCAAAGCCCGTGATTACTACTAATTCATCAATCGTCAAATCCGCCCTGTTAGAGCAAGCAAGTCAGTTTTCCCTGCCATTCACTAGAGAAGTTCAAGATTCTCCTTCTGCGGTGCATCCTTCTGTGCAAAGCAGCATTAAGCGCTTGATTGATATTGCAGGTGCTTTGATTGGGTTAGTCATCACCGTGATGGTTGCAATTCCAGTTGCGATCGCGACTCAATTTGATGGCCCCGGTCCACTTTTTTATAGCCAAATTCGGTGCGGACACCAAGGCAAAACCTTCAAAATTTGGAAATTTCGCTCCATGGTTGTGGATGCAGATAAGTTAAAGCATCTAGTTCACAACGAAGCTAAAGGTGGCATCTTTAAAAATCGAAACGATCCCAGAGTGACTCGTGTTGGCAGAATTTTACGCAAAACTAGCCTAGACGAACTTCCCCAATTTTGGAATGTACTCAAAGGCGACATGAGTATGGTTGGAACCCGCCCTCCAACTGTGGAAGAGGTAATGGCATACAAGCGACACCACTGGGAGCGATTGAATGTCAAGCCTGGAATCACAGGCGAGTGGCAAGCAAACGGTCGATCAACCGTGTTGGACTTTGAAGCGATCGTGGCAATGGATGTCGCGTATCAGGCAAAATGGTCGATTATTTACGATCTGCAACTGATCTTAAAGACTGTGTTAGTTGTTCTAAATAAGAAGGGTGCATTTTAGTTGACCTATGCATGAATAGCTTGATATTTCAGTTGATTCAACGCAGTACAAATAATTAGTTAATCCTTAGCGGGGTGTGAGTGGGATCAGTCTGAAGGGCTACCCCACTTTTTTATGTTTATGCAAGCTGTTGATAGCGGTTGAGTGACTTGACACACCGAAGAGATTTTTGAAAGCGATAGCGCAACGCTGCTTGCTTCTCGTTCGTGTAGCGTTGCGAAGCAAAGGGAATAAGTCGATCGCAACAATCGAAGTGCATCAAAAGCCTGCAAAATCACCGATAGCAACTTAGAATCAAGTCTGGGCACGGTGGTCATATGCAGCCGTCGCTTGACAATCGTTCTTAGGAGAACGTCCCTTGGTTGATTCGTTGCTGCTTGCTGCTTTTCAATTTACTTCCCCAGGGTCAGAGCTTCCTTTGTTTCAAGGAACTGGGTTTTCGATTCGCTGGTATGGCTTGCTGATTGCATCGGCGGTCTTAATTGGGGTGAATCTATCTCAATATTTAGCGCGCCGTCGTCGGATCGATCCAGAGTTGATCGCCGATCTGGCAATTTGGCTAGTTGTTGCTGCTATTCCAAGCGCCCGCTTATATTACGTCCTGTTTCAGTGGCAAGAATATGCGAACCACCCTGAGCAAATCATCGCGATTTGGAAAGGCGGCATTGCGATTCATGGAGCCATTTTGGGAGGGCTAGTG
>JBBSCL010000614.1:0-2722 GCA_038250345.1 Leptolyngbyales cyanobacterium | reverse complement strand
GCGCAGCGAGTAAAACTGGCAACGGAATTGTCGCGGCGGGCAACCGGCAAAACCCTTTACCTGATTGATGAACCCACCACAGGATTGTCTTTCTACGATGTTCACAAATTGCTGGATGTGATGCAGCGCTTAGTGGATAAGGGCAACTCGATCTTGGTGATTGAACACAACCTGGATGTAATTCGGTGCGCCGACTGGCTGATTGATTTGGGACCTGAAGGCGGCGATCGCGGTGGCGAACTGATCGCCGTCGGCACTCCCGAAACCGTGGCAGAAAACCCAAACTCCTACACTGGGCAATACCTAAAACAAGTCCTACAGCAATATTCTTCTGTTCTTGTCACAGCATAGCTTTATGGCGAATAGGTAACTGACATGTAATCGGCTCAAACTGACTTTAGATTTCACTTTTCTTAGTCCTGATTGTTGCCCAATCTCTTGGATTGTTTAGGCACTCATTCTTTTTGACTAATAAAAAAAGGACGGACTCAATGAAAATTCAGTCAGTATTTGCAATGACTGCTGCCATAGCCATATTTGGAATAAATCCGATGCCTGCAATGTCGCAATCTCAAACGGGTTGTGTGTGAAACTGCGCGCCAGGGCTGCTGGCGCTCGAATTAATGTCCGCAGTGGTCCTGGAACCCAGTATTCATCACCCCATTATGGTGTTGCAGGCGATCGCGTGGTCGTTTTGCGTGGCAATAGTGTGGATGGCAATGTAGACGGCTTTGCGATCGCTAGCGATCCAATGGCTACCAAGGGTCAAAGTCAAATTTCCAAAGAGCGGCGCTCAAGGATGGATTCGCTGCGACTTACTAGGCAATTTCCGCTGCTAGTTTAAGTTTCTTAACTTGCTGAAGCCTGTAACTCAATAAACTCGTTCTCGTGCAAATAAGTATGTCTATAGATAGATCGTAAGATTGCGGAACTTTGCATATAACCGTAAGAACAGAGGGATAAATGGGTAGTTTAAACCCACAATCTCTCACCTCACCTTCTCCCACATAGATCCTTATGAAACATTTACACACTTTGACGAGATTTATCGCTATCTTCATATCGGCTTCAGCGGTTACATTACATTCAACCTCAGCTTTAGTAGGTCAAACAGAAGAACTCAATGCCTACACCTTTCCCGAATCGAAAGTGGTAGGCATTCCTGGCGCTTGCAGAATGATTCAAACCGGTAGCAACCCCGAAAAAGAGGCAGAGTGTGCTGAATGGGGGCGCAAGTTTAGAGAAAAGTCAAAACGTAATCAATCCTATGGCTCTTCTGTCTCAACGCCCACTAACTCAAGGAAGCCAACACAAACTCTAAGCTGTTATACCACTGGAGGCGTTTACAGCAATCTTGGAAACTGCCACTAAGTTTCTCCACTATTGTCCTGGTTCTTCGAGCAACTCTTTTCGTTGAGAAAAGATTAAATTATCGGGAAAATTCCTATTTAGGCGATATTCATATTTGATGGGTATCCGCGATCGCTTGTCAGCCTTTCAATAATCCGACACAATACTGAGCGACGGTTACCGCTGAGTTCGGATGAAGCTGTAACGATCTAACACAATTAAGGAATCACACTATGGGACTTTTCTTCGATGTATTGAGCGCTGTTAACAACCCCAATCAACAGGCAAGCATTGAGGGGCTAAGCTCTATGAGCAATGCAGTTCAGCAGCTAGCTGGCAAAAATGGATTGGATGCCGCAGCCACTCAGTCCTTGATGTCGGCGGTTGGCGGTGCTTTGCGTCCCGCGTTGCAGCAACAAGCAACCGCTGCGGGCGGCACGCCTCAACTCGCTGGGATGATCAGTCAATTTGCAGGTTCAAACCCGTTGGGTGGCATGATGGGTCAAGCATCTGGCGGCAATTCCAGCATGGCAGCCCTGCAATCTATGATTCCTGCTGAAATGCAACAACAGCTAATTAATAGCATTTCTCAAAAAACTGGCATGAACGCTGGCATGATTCAAACCATGTTGCCGTCGGTGTTACCCATTGTGATGAATTTTTTCAACATGGGTGCGCCCACTCCGGGCAGTCGTGGTGGAAATCCGCTCTTGAGTGCTTTTTTGGATGGCAATCAAGATGGCAATACCGATTTGGGGGATGTAATGAAGTTTGCGGGTCGCTTCTTAAACGCTCCGCACTAGCCCACACACGGTTATCAGGACAAGGGGCTTATGCCCCTTGTTGGTTATGCTCAAAACAAGTCAAGGCTCAGATTATCGGGAGGTTTGTGTCGGATGGCAGGTGAACTGAGTTGGAACGCGCCAGTTTTAGCCAACGCCCTTCGTCAGTGACGTAGCCTAACTCAATTAAATAATCGCGATCGCCCGCTGGGATGGATAAATGGCGATCGCGGTCAACCTCGCTACACTCATACTCGTAAACGCTATGGGGCGGTTGATAATCCAAGCTAATGTTAGTCACATCATAGAGACGTAGCGCCAATTTTCGCCCACCCTGACTGATCGCAGCATTTTTTTCAAATTCCGTCAGGTTCCACGCAGTATAGGCTTTTGAGGCACCACGCGGTTCTAAAATAATTTGGCTAAGATTTTGGGCGGGCTGCATCAGGGCGCGATCGCTTGCTGGAGATATTCCCCCTATCGTCGATCCAGCCATTGTCGCGCTACTGGTTCTTAGAGAACTGGTTCTTAGAGAACTCTCTTCAGCAGGGCTACATTGGGGTACACGCACCGATTCAGAGCGCCCCAAT
>JBBSCL010000613.1:0-2725 GCA_038250345.1 Leptolyngbyales cyanobacterium | reverse complement strand
GAATTAATCAGTAAGCTATTTGGTGTGCTTGGCTTACTAGTCATTTCGATCGCCACTCTGATCTTGATAGCACTGGTTGCCCAGCTATTTGTTCAGGGGCTACCCCGGCTCAACTGGAAGTTTTTTACATCGTTTCCTAGCAGCGATTTTAATGAAGCGGGCATTTTATCCGCATGGGTCGGCTCATTGTTGGTCATGCTAACAACCATGTTTATTGCGGTTCCTTTAGGGGTTGCCGCTGGCATATATCTAGAAGAATAAGCGCCAAAAATCTGCCAGCCAGCCTAAATCGAAAACAACGTTACCAATCTGGCGGGAGTTCCCTCTATCGTCTATGGGCTGTTAGCGTTAGGGCTTTTCAGTACAGTACTCAATTTAGGTGAGAGTATTTTGACGGCAGGCTTAACCCTGGCTTTGTTAATCCTGCCGATTGTGATTGTGACGACGCGAGAGGCTTTGCGGGCGATTCCGAGCAGTTTGCGAGAGGCTGCCTATGCTCTTGGAGCCAGTCGATGGCAGATGATTTGGGATCACATCTTGCCTTATTCTTCAGGTAGCATTCTCACTGGGATCATTATTGGTCTGTCACGAGCGATCGGTGAAACGGCTCCACTGATTACGATTGGAGCGTTGACCTTCATTGCATTTTTACCTCCCTCTCCGATCCAATCTCAGTTTCCGTTTATTTCATTTGAATGGCTGACGGCTCCTTTTACGGTGTTGCCCATTCAAATGTTTAATTGGGTTTCTCGACCTCAGCCAGAGTTTCAAGTGAATGCCGCTGCCGCTGGTGTCGTTCTCATTCTTTTGACTCTGACGCTGAATGCTTTTGCAATTTACTTACGTTATCGTCTTCGGAAGGGAGTCAAATGGTAGATACACGTGTGGTCAACTCGTCGGTGATGGAGCGGAAAGCGGAGGTGAAAAACCTCGACTTTTACTATGGCTCAGCTAAAGCACTTAAAAGTGTCAGCATGGTCGTTTGGGATCGCAGAGTGACGGCTTTAATTGGTCCTTCTGGCTGCGGTAAGACCACCCTTTTGCGTTGCTTTAACCGAATGCATGATTTGTATCCCGGCAATCGCTATGATGGCGAGATTTTGCTGGATGGGGTCAACATTTTAGAGAAGCAGATTGACCCGATCGAAGTCCGAATGCGAGTGAGCATGGTGTTCCAGCGCCCCAACCCGTTTCCGAAATCGATCTATGAAAATGTTGCCTATGGTTTAAGAGTGCAAGGCATTACCGAGAAAAGCTCGCTCGACGAGAAGGTAGAGAAAGCATTGCAGGGCGCGGCTTTATGGAATGAGGCGAAGGATCGGTTGAAGGAGCCTGCTTATAATTTGTCGGGTGGTCAGCAGCAGCGTTTGTGTATTGCACGGGCGATCGCCACAGAACCTAACATCGTGTTATTCGATGAGCCAACGTCTGCCCTCGACCCGATCGCCACTTCCAGCATTGAAGAACTGATGAACGAACTGAAACAGCAGGTGACAATTTTGATTGTGACTCACAGTATGCAGCAAGCAGCAAGGGTTTCAGACTATACGGCATTTATGTATCTCGGCGAAATGGTGGAGTTTAACGAAACTAATTTGCTGTTCAACAAACCTGCCGACCAGAAAACGCAAGATTATGTCAGCGGACGATTTGGTTAATCCAACGTAGATGGGTCAAGGGTCGATGAGTAAATGCCTAGATTACGCGATGTGCAACTAATTTACCCTCATCCCAAACCCTTCTCCCCAAGGAGAATGGCTTTCAGAGCTTTCTAGTTCCCTCTCCCATCGGGAGAGGGCTAGGGTGAGGGGTGTTTTTGTTGACAATTTACTAGCAACCTGTGCTGAAACCTTCTATTCTCAAGGGTGACTATTGACACCCGGTAACCGATCATGACTTCCCCGCATATTGCCCCCTACGGCTCCTGGAAATCGCCTATCACCTCAGATCTGATTGTGGCAGGAACGATTGGACTAGGCGAAATTCGCCTCGATCGCGGAGACGTGTACTGGACAGAACAACGACCTACGGAAGCCGGACGCAATGTGGTGGTGCGCCGCACTGTAAACGGGCAATCGGATGTCACGTCAGCCCCTTTCAATGTGCGATCGCGGGTGCATGAATACGGCGGCGGTGCCTTTTTGGTGCATCAAGGTGCAGTGTATTTTTCCAACTTTGCCGACCAGCGCTTGTATCGCAAGCTTCCCGGTGGCGAACCGGTTGCCATTACCCCAGAGCAACCGTGGCGCTATGCTGACGGTGTGATCGATGCCCCGCGCAACCGGATGATTTGTGTGCGAGAAGATCACAGTAGCGCCGGAAATGGTGATGAAAATGGCGAAGGTGAAGCGGTGAATGCGATCGCCAGTTTTCGTTTAGATGGCAAAGGAGATCAGCAGATTCTCGCGTCTGACAAAGATTTTTATGCCTCGCCCTGCCTCAGTCCTGATGGATTGCAACTGGCATGGATTAGCTGGAATCATCCCAATATGCCCTGGGATGGCACAGAGCTTTGGCTAGGAACCCTCGATGCTGAGGGCATCATGACCGACTGCCACCAAATCGCGGGTGGTTTAACCGAGTCGATTTTTCAGCCCCAATGGTCGCCGGATGGGGTGCTGTATTTTGTCAGCGATCGCACAGGCTGGTGGAATCTATATCGCTGGCAAGGGGCGATCGAGCCGCTGTGCCCAATGGAAGCCGAATTTGGCTTGCCTCAATGGGT
>JBBSCL010000612.1:0-2728 GCA_038250345.1 Leptolyngbyales cyanobacterium | reverse complement strand
ACGACAAAGATAGCTCCCGAAAGCGATCGCCCCTGGAGTGAAACCCTCAAACCTGACCCCGACACCGCCGCCCTCTGCGATCGCCGTTGGGCAGAATATGGCTTGGCAGACCTGAAGCTGGATGAAGTGAACCCCAACCTATTCGGCTACGACATGAAGTAGTTTTTTAATGTCCACCCAAATTCGCGATCGTGGTTTGACTATTCCCCAGATTCGCAGCGTTTTCTCGTCCTAGCTCTTCCGCGTGAATGCCATCTTTTGCAGGATCTTCAACAATTACATCGCCTTCCTGGTCAGACTCTTGGTAGTGTTTCAAAGATGTTGCTGAAGCGTCTAGACACCTGACCAACTGGGACTTCTACAGACCCCAACAACATGTCTAGAACACTACCCGATTCCTGCGGGAATCGCGGCTGAAATGGTAATCTGCGTCTAAGTGTCACTGTACGAGGTTCGCCTAGAACTATATACTTTTGTGCAGTTAGATTATGCAGTCAGAAAGAGCGATCGCTTGAGGAGTAACTATGTACATCGTCCAGATTGCCGCTGAATGTGCCCCTGTAGTGAAAGCCGGAGGCTTGGGCGATGTCGTTTATGGGTTGAGCCGAGAGCTAAGCTTGCAGGGTCATACGGTAGAAATTATTTTGCCGAAGTATGACTGTATGCGGTACGACCATATTTGGGGATTGCACGAAGCCTATCAAAATTTATTGGTGCCTTGGTATGATGGCGTGATTCGCTGCACCGTTCACTGCGGCTGGGTTCATGGGCAACTGTGCTTTTTTATTGAGCCTCATTCAGAAGACAACTTTTTTAATCGAGGCACCTATTACGGCTGCAAAGATGACAACATGCGATTTGCCTTTTTTAGCAAGGCAGTGCTGGAATTTTTGTTGAGAACCAACAAGCGACCCGATATTCTCCATTGCCACGATTGGCAGACCGGGCTAGTTCCAGTCTTGCTCTACGAAATTTATCAGTGGCACGGGATGACCCATCAGCGGGTTTGCTATACCATCCACAATTTCAAGCATCAGGGGATTGCGGGTGCCGCCATGCTAACCGCGACGGGGTTGAACAACGAAGCTTATTATTTTGAATACGATCGCCTGCGCGACAATTTCAATCCGTTTGTGCTGAATTTTATGAAAGGTGGCATCGTTTACTCCAACTTTGTGACCACGGTTTCACCTCATCATGCCTGGGAAGCGCATCACGGCGAGTTGGGCTATGGCTTGGGGCACACGCTGCATCTGCATCAGCATAAGTTTGGTGGCATTTTAAACGGGATTGACTATGAGTTTTGGAATCCTGAGAGCGATCGCTACCTCTCCGCTCACTACAGTTCAGACGATCTAACCGGCAAAGCTGCCAACAAAAAAGCGCTACAAGAACGCCTTTGGCTTGAAGTGGAAAACAAGCCCCTAATTGCCTATATTGGGCGTTTAGATGACCAGAAAGGAATGCATCTGGTTCACCACGCCATGTACTATGCTCTTCAGCGCAATGCTCAGTTTATTCTGCTCGGCTCTGCGACGGAACCCGGCATCAATCAATGGTTTTGGCACGAAAAACGCCTTCTTAATGAGAATCCCAATGTCCATTTGGAACTGGGCTTTAATGAAGAACTCTCCCATTTGATCTATGCCGGAGCCGACTTAATTGTGGTGCCGAGCAACTTTGAACCCTGTGGACTAACCCAAATGATCGGCTTTAAATATGGCACTGTGCCGATTGTGAGGGGTGTGGGCGGCTTGGTGAATACGGTGTTCGATCGCGATTATGACGAAACCCATCTCCCCGAAGAGCGCAATGGCTATGTCTTTTACCAAACTGACGACTCGGCGCTAGAGTCTGCGATGGATCGGGCGATCGGATTATGGGAGAAATACCCGGACGAGTTCCAAAAGCTGATCGTGCAAGGGATGAACTACGATTATTCCTGGAATCATCCCGGCAAAGACTACCTGGAAATTTACGAGTTCATCCGTCACAAGTAAAAAGTTTTGAGTAGTGACCTATGTCAACCACGATCCAAGAAATTTATATCCAGGTCATTCGTGCTTTGCCACCAGCAGAGCGGCTACGCTTGGCAACGCTGATTCTCAATGATCTAGTACAGCACAATGCTGATGTTGTTGACCAAAGTGATGCGTGGACAGAGCAAGACCAACTTGATTTAGTGACCTTTTCCTTGCAACATGCGGCAACGGGTTACCCTGAGAGCCAGGAGTTAGCCGAGTGACCTTCAATCCAGGTGATGTCGTTACTGTTGATTTTCCAGGTGTCACGGGGGTTAAACGTCGTCCTGCTGTCATTTTGTCTTCGGCAACCTATCATGCAAATCGCCCTGATGTAATAGTCGGGCTAATTACAACTCAGACGACTGCGTTAGGGGTAACCGATTGCGTCCTTCAAGATTGGCAAGCAGCAGGTCTACGGGTTGCGTCTGTTTTTCGGAGTTTTATTGTGACGTTGCCGCCTGCTGCCAACTTGGTTTGTATTGGGCAATTATCAGAGCATGATTGGCAAGATGTTCGGGCGTGCGTCAAGGTAGCCCTTGCAGAACTGGACGAGCCAGAACCTTCGTCAGAGCCAAAGCCATAAGTTTTACTGTCGCAGATCGCGTTTCGACTTCGCTTAATGCTCTCCAGGCAGTCGGTTAAACGAAGCCATAGCTTGCTTCCCGCAGGGTAACCCAATCTCCGAATATGCCCCCTACAAAATT
>JBBSCL010000611.1:0-2728 GCA_038250345.1 Leptolyngbyales cyanobacterium | reverse complement strand
TCAAAGGCATAGCCCAAGATGTGTACTTCTGTTTCCAACAATCTAGAAGTGACCTCAATCCCTGTCCATAAATGGGGCAAATTACCGATCCGATCAGGATTTGCTTGGATATAGTCAGCTAGCCAGACTTGCGCCCGTTTATATCCATCAACGGTGTGATGATCGCTAATGGCAAATCCTTTTAGCCCAATCGCGATCGCTTGCTCCATCAATCTCTCTGGCTGCAACTGCCCATCCGAGCAAACAGTGTGCATATGAAAGTTAAATGATGTGGGGCAGCTTTCAGCCTGAATAGTCTCAAATACGCCCCTCAGCGCCAGGGCATCCTGGGCAGTGGGCTTAGAGGAAACGGAATCCTCAACCAAATTTACGACAGCCATAGTTGCCTCAGAAGGGTTAGGTGGGGATGTCTTATCTTTTGGCAAAGATTTCAACACCCCAATCCTATCTTAACCTTCTGTTACTTAATGTTGCCTGCTTTACTGTGCTGCTGAGCGCTTGTCAATCCCTATCAGTGAATAGTTTCCAGTCTTTATCATCTGCTGATTAAACTTTTAAGTCTGCTTCATAAAAGAAACTAATCTTCTTTGCAAATATATGCAAAAGCGGTCAGCAGATCGGTGAAGTTATCCGGCTGTAAGTAGCTTTGGACAGCCACCCCCCGCATCTGTAACGGTTACACCAGCGTAGTATTGGGCTTCAATGTTATATGACGATCGCAATTGCTTACTGCTGGAGATCGGTCTGAGTTCAGCTATCGGCTTATCAGATCTAATAATGACAAGAGTTTCACCTGCCTCTACCTGACAAAGATATTTCAGGGGATCGCGTTGTATTTCATCAATAGTGCCACTTAACATTAGATTGCCTCAATGCGAACTGAATGGACAGCTCTCAACTGCTAAAAGTTGCTCAGTCTAGGCGGAAATTAAACGGCAGACGAGCGTAAATTTCTGAAGGATCATTCAGCCCTTTCAACACAGTGAATTCTGTCTGGAGCTTTCCTAGCTCTTTGAAAACTGAATTTTTCGTCTTGGTCTTTTGGAGGCTTTCGCTAGATAAATTTTTCAGCAGTTCTTCCCTAAGTCCACGAGGCTCAGGATACTCAGCAAGTTGCCAGTCATCTCCCAGTTTTGCCCGCTGAGCGGCATCTTGAATGGCATCTTGTAGCCCACCCATTTTATCCACCAACCCGATCGCCAATGCTTGCTTGCCAGACCAGACACGACCCTGGGCAACTTCTGCCACTTTTGCTTTTGGCAATTTGCGCGACTCTGCCACTTTCGTAATGAATCGGTCATAGATGCGATCGACAGATTTCTGAAACACTGCCAGTTCTGGCGGAGTGCGCGGACGGGTGATGCTAGAAATATCTGCATAGCGTCCTGTTTTTACCACATCCCAGGTCACGCCGTTGTCGTTTGCCAACTTTTGCACATTTGGGCGTAAACCAAACACGCCAATGGAGCCAGTAATGGTGTTGGGTTGAGCAAAAATGCGATCGCTAAACGTGGAAATCCAATAGCCACCCGATGCTGCAACCCCTCCCATAGAAACAACTACGGGCTTTTTCTTGCGAGTTTGAATCACTTCTCGCTGAATTATCTCAGAGCCAACCACACTACCACCGGGACTATTCACTCGAATCACAACGGCTTTTATATCATCGTCCTGCTGAATTTCTCGCAACTGTTGGGCAAAGCGATCGCCGCCCACCTGATCAGCATCTCCTTCCCCATCCACAATTTCGCCTTCAGCATACACCACAGCAATTTTGTTTTTTGATTGCCGCTCTCGCTGCAACTCTTGATCCGCAACTTTGGCATAGCTTTTCAGGCTAACCTGCCGAAAAGATTCCTCATCCTTTTCCCCAAGCTGCTGAAGTTGGCTAATCATTTCATCTTCATAGGCTATCTTTGTGGCTAATTTTTGCTGAACGGCATTTTCCGCTTCTAAAATGGCTTGATTATCAGCCAGATTTTGCAATTGGGTTGGGGTCAGTTTTCGATCCTTGCCGACTGCGATCAAAAATTCACTCCACACATCTCCCAGCAGCGCTTGAGTTTGGCGACGGCTCTCAGGACTGCGTTTGTCTAACAAAAATGGCTCTATCGCAGATTTGTATTTGCCAACCCGCGTCACCTGCACGCCAACGCCAAATTTTTGTAGGGCACCTGCATAGAAGGCAGTGTTGGAAGCAAGACCGTTGAGTTCAAATGAGCCGTAGGGATTGATTGCGATCGTGTCTGCTACAGATGCTAGGTAGTAGTCCGGTTCGTCCCAATCAGTCCCATAGGCAATGATCTTTTTGCCCGTCGCTCGAAACCGCTGCAACGCCTCGCGAATTTCTTTTAGGGCGGCATAACCTGCACTACTGGAACCTTCCATATCTCCGTGCAAATACAGCGCCACAATTCGGTTATCTTTGGCGGCGCGATCGATCGCATTCAGCGCCATTCGCAGCGGTATCGTATCTGGGGTGCCATTGAGTAACGCATTACTCAAACTGTCACTAGAGCTTTTCTGTCCATCGGTAATGCCGACTGATAAATCAAACGCAAGCACAGATTTATCTTTAACCCGTGGCATTGGATCTCTAGATGCAATGGAAATAAATAAGATTACTAGTCCACCAATGCTTAAGCCCAGAAAAATTAGCAACGCTAGCAAACTGGCGAAGGTGTATTTAAGAAAGTCGCGCATTCCAATCCTTTTCTCTTCTGCGGGT
>JBBSCL010000610.1:0-2732 GCA_038250345.1 Leptolyngbyales cyanobacterium | reverse complement strand
CGGGTTGAAAAGTAACCTACCTTCTCTGTGAAAAGTGCGATCGCTTCTTGCAATTTTTAGAATCAAGCGAAACCAACTTTGAGAAGCTTTGGTAAGCCAATTGTCTTAATAAGAAAGTGGTAAAGGGGTTAGGGGAACGATCTCAGGCGACTTTGGCGTTGGCTGATTGTTTGCAGGCGCGGTCGAACGGGGTGAATCGCTCAAGCGGGTGGAGCGGTCAGGGGCGATCGCCACAGTTTGCGGCGACACCTTCGATGCATCAGGTTGCTTAAAAGAGACAGGCTTAAGCGCTGGCGCAGCCTCTCCGATGGAGAATCGCGCAGAACGAGAACGTTTCATTGTATCCGCCCGTGCCAACGGACTCTTTTGCTTCGGAGGGCGACTTGCAACAACCGTTTCCAGGGTTTCCAGGGCAACAGGTTTTTTCTCATCCCCCGGCAGATCCACCACAACTAGATAGCCCGCAAAATTTTTGCCGCCCACCATTTGCAATGCCTGTAAAACCTTGGGCATATCCGCATGAAGCAATTTCCCCTTCTCGTTATAAAGCTCTTGGGCAGACATGCAGCCCAACGTGGGGTTCCAGTTATAGCTATCGGGATAGTTCTTATCTTTGCCTCTAAAGAAATCGGCTGATTCGCCAGAGCCATGAATCCGGAATAAGCTGCGTCCCGCTTTTCCTGCCCAATAGCTTTGCTGGAGAGGACGGTAGGTGCGCCATGACGAGGGCAATAGCGCTTGATACTGGTCTAAACTGCCGTTAAATGTTCCCGGTGTACCCGGTACAAACTGTTTGGCACCTGCTTCAAACGGCACAAATAAATTGACTAGGGGAAACTGTCCGTAGGCGCGGAAATACTTATCCTCTGCGGCGGGCACGACGCTCTCGATTCGGTAAATGCCCTGAGGCGTTTGTCCCCGTGTGAAATTCCAACTTAATCCATGAATCGACTCTAAGAGCAAAGGAACTGACCAGAGTTTGCCTTCTTGCCGTATCCATTGCCCAGTGCGATCTTTGAGGATGGTTCGACATAAAATCCGGCGATCGGGTCGGCAAAGCGCATAGAGATGGAGCTGCTGGTCTGCCACTTCCCACTTTAATAGATCCTTCAGCGGCGGCAAAGATTGAACATCAGCGGAATTTGCAATATCCATTAGGGTGGTTTGCAAAACGACGTTACTTAACCACCGAGGAAATCGAGATTTAGTTTTCTCTGCAAGGCGTTGCAGTTCGCTGGGCTGCATTCCCCCTTTTGCCAGGGAAGAAAGAGATTTAGCAACCCATTCAGGGTCTTGGCTTTGTTCAATAGTGTCTAAAAAGCGCTGTCCTATAGCGCTATAGAAGGTGGGATCGCCCAGATAAAGCTGGTTTGCCACCTTCATTGCCATATCCACCGTGCGAGTTTGGGCATCGGTTAGCCTCGATCGCGGAGTCATTGCCAAAATCTGATTCAGCGCTTCGACCACAAAGGGCTGTTTGGGTTCGACGATCGCGGTCGTCCACAGCAAATGCTTCCAATGTTGCTCCTGTTCTGCGCCAATCGGAAATCGCTCAAAATCGTAATTTTCAGGGCGAATTTGACGCTCTTGCTTCTGGCGCTGCAAAATCCGAGCGGTGGAGGTTGCCTGCACTTTCTCGCGCTCATTCGGAGACGCGCTGATGCTGCGCGCATTGGAACGATCCGCAGGTTTGAGCGTCAATCCACCCAAAACGAGCAGGCTAACTAACGCGATCGCTTCAACTTTTTTGCGAGTTGAAATAATTTGCCAGTGGAATAAAAAGCGTCTCATGTCCAAATACTAAGACTCACAAGAAGGTACAACAACCTTTAAAAGGATTCCCTATTTTCTAACATTCTTAAACCTTCTAGCCAACTTCACACAAAACGGGTTAAAAGTTAAAAAACTTGACTCGAAACAGTTTGCGCTTGCAGGAACATCCACTGCACTTTGGAATTCTTTATAAAGATAGTCACTGTGGTACTATCTGGGTGGCTAATCAGGCATATGGTGACGAACTAGCCCTTTTTGGTGGTGGAGGAGATGACAGGCGTGCAAAATAATATGTTGGCAGGTTCCCAAAACTCCCAGTTGCAGCGGAGCCAGCCTGAACCGATTCGTGTGGGAGTTATTGGAGTTGGCAATATGGGGCAGCACCATACTCGCGTCCTCAGTATGCTCAAGGATGTTGAGTTGGTTGGTGTCTCCGACATTAACATGGAGCGCGGCATTGATACCGCTAGCAAATATCGAGTTCGTTTTTTTGAAGACTATCGCGATTTACTGCCTCACATTGATGCGGTGTGTGTGGCTGTACCAACGCGCCTGCACCATACTGTAGGGCTAGCCTGTCTGCAAGCGCGTGTGCATGTGTTGATTGAAAAGCCGATCGCCGCCAGCATTGTCGAGGCGGAATCGTTGGTCAATGCAGCGGCAGAATCGCAGTGTATTCTTCAAGTAGGGCACATTGAGCGCTTTAACCCGGCGTTTCAAGAACTCAGCAAGGTATTGAAGACAGAAGAGCTATTGGCGTTAGAAGCGCATCGCATGAGTCCCTACAGCGATCGCGCTAACGATGTATCCGTCGTGCTGGACCTGATGATTCACGACATCGATTTATTGCTAGAACTGGCAGCGGCTCCGGTGATTAAGCTAACTGCCAGCGGCAGTCGCGGTTCAGGCGGCTCTAGCTATTTAGATTATGTGACCGCCACGCTAAATTTTGCCAATGG
>JBBSCL010000609.1:0-2734 GCA_038250345.1 Leptolyngbyales cyanobacterium | reverse complement strand
CAAGCAAATGAAATCTCTGGATAACGACCTGGATAAAGCCTTGGGACGGCTCAGTGGCGGGCTTTACATCATCACCGCAAAGAAAGGTGAAGCCTCCAGCGCCATGCTAGCCTCTTGGGTTGCCCAAGCTAGTCTAGAACCGATTGGGATTACCATTGCCGTGGCAAAAGATCGGGCGATCGAGTCCTTTATGCACGTGGGCGATCGCTTTGTGCTTAACATTCTCGAAGAAGGTAACTATCAACCTTTAATGAAGCATTTCTTGAAGCGCTTTCCGCCCGGTGGCGATCGCTTTGCTGGCATCAAAATCTATCCCGCCTCCAACGGTTGCCCCATCCTAGCGGATTCCCTGGCATATCTAGAATGCGAGGTGATTAGCCGGATGGAAGGCAGCGATCACTGGATCGTTTACAGCAGTGTGGACATGGGGCGGGTTTCTAAAGCCGATGGATTGACCGCCGTTCATCACCGCAAAGTGGGCAATCACTACTAAGTTCGGCTGCTTTGAGCGGGTCGTGTTCTAGACTTGTGGATCGAACTTAGATGTCTAAACCAAATTCGTAGCGGTTGATGAATAGGGTAGTGTTTCAAAGATGTTGCTGAAGCGTCTAGACACCTGACCAACTGGGACTTCTACAGACCCCAACAACATGTCTAGAACACTACCGTCTAGAACATCACCCTTTGCGATCTCATCTCTTTCTCAATTTGAGACACTCGTTTTCGTATTGTTTGAGGTGCCCAAGGGTTCTTTTAAACAGCAAGATTGGCAAAATGATCTCGTTAAAGTGTAGGTTTTCTGTGACGGTCAAGTCCATGTGAGATGATGGAAAAATATGCTTTTTGCTCAGTAATAAATTACTCAGAAGATTATGGCTCGAATTCAATTCGCTAAGGGTATGGACGAAGACGTAATTCCCGACGTTCGTTTGACTCGTTCTCGCGATGGCAGCAATGGGACTGCAACGTTTTATTTTGAGAATCCTAAAGCTCTCAGTCCTCAAAATACTGAAGCCGTTACAGGAATGTATCTGATTGATGAAGAAGGCGAACTCACTACTAGAGAAGTGAAAGCTAAGTTTATCAATGGTCAGCCCGCTGCAATTGAGGCACTTTACGTAATTAAATCGGAGGCAGAATGGGAGCGCTTTCTGCGATTTATGGATCGATTTGCGGATAAAAACGGGCTGGACTTAACTAAATCTGACTCCGAATCTGAATCTGAATAATGAGCAAGGGCGATCGCACAGGTTATAAAAGCTTTTGCCGTCGCCTCACCGCTAACATTGCCGTGCGATCGTTTCTATGAGCTTAACTCCTCATCCTGATACTGTTCTGATTCCGCTCCATTGTGCGGTCATTACTGTGAGCGATACGCGGACACCCGAAAGCGATCGCAGTGGTCAGTTGATTCAGCAGCTATTGGTCGAAGCCGCTCATCAGGTCACGGCTTACATGATCATTCAAGATGAGCCTGCCCAAATCGAGCAGCAATTACACCTGTTAGCAAAACGATCCGATGTGGATGTGATCATTCTGAATGGAGGCACTGGGATTGCTCCACGGGATGCCACCTACGATGTAGTCGAGCGGTTACTGGAAAAGACGCTTCCTGGATTTGGAGAGATATTTCGCTGGCTCAGCTACGCAGAAATTGGGTCACGGGCGATCGCATCACGAGCGATCGCGGGTGTTTTCCAGGAAACCCTAATATTTTCCTTGCCCGGTTCAAGTAATGCTGTTTCGTTGGCAATGGAAAAGCTGATTTTGCCAGAAATTCGACATTTGGTGAGTCAACTGAGAACAGGAACTAGCTAAAGTCCATTGACCAGAACATATTAAAAAGTCAGGTCTCTTAACAAGACTTGACTTTTTAATCACTAACTATTGAACCGCTTAAGGAGTGAAACTAACGCGATCGTTGAACACTGGCTTGCTTACTCGTAGTCGGTTGATTGGGGCGTGCCAAGATAATTCTCTCTAGAGCAGAAACCGCACCTGAATACTGAGGATCTTGCAAGGTTGCTAGCAACTTAGGATTAGATGACAACGTTTCTTTGTCCGCTTCGGTCAGGTCAATCTTGATATCAGGAGTAATCCCTTTATGGCTGATGTCAGTGCCTTTGGGCGTGTAATAATGAGCGATGGTCACTGCTAGCCCTGACCCATCTGCAAGGTTGTGAACCGACTGCACCAAAGCCTTCCCAAAAGTCTGGCTGCCCACAACCGTCGCGCGACCGTTATCTTTCAAAGCACCCGTCAAAATTTCGCTAGAGCTTGCAGAATTGCCATCTACCAGCACAACCAGTGGCAACTTGGTTAACGCGGTTTGATTAGCAGAAACCTCCTCATTCTTGCCACGGCGATCGACCGTGCGAACGATCGCGCCTTCTCCCATCCACATCCGGCTGATTTCGATGCTGGACTGCAATAAACCACCTGGATTACCGCGCAGATCTAACACAAATCCATCTGCCTTTTGAGTCTGCAAGTCTTTAATGGCGCGCCTCATTTGGTCGGCTGCATGGGAACTAAATTCGTTTAAACGAATATAACCAATATTGCTTTTGCCTTCTTGCTTTAGAGAATATCGTACCGTTGCCAACTCAATCCGAGCGCGAGTAATGGACACAACAAAAGGCTGTCCTTGATCCCGACGAATTTCCAGGCTAACTTTTGTGCCAACATCGCCACGAATCAAATTGGAGGCGTTCTCTACCGTCATGCCCTTCGT
>JBBSCL010000608.1:0-2735 GCA_038250345.1 Leptolyngbyales cyanobacterium | reverse complement strand
TTTGCCCGCTATCTTGCCGACCAATGGTATGGACAGGGTTGGTCTAAAAGTTGGGGAATTCTCCCGATGTTGCGGGTTCCTGCGGCATCTGTTAGTAAGAGTGTTGCCCGCAAGGCTTTGGGTCTAGCAGACGATGCATTCGTAGTTTGTAGCTTTGGCATGTTGGGTTCCATTAAGCAAAACCATCGCCTGTTAGATGCTTGGTTGGCTTCGGAGCTGACACAGGAGAAAAATACTTTTCTAATATTTGTGGGAGAAAACACCAAGGACGCTTACGGTGAACAAGTACTTAAAACCATAGACAGCAATGGTTTATCTAATCAAATTTGCATCACCGGATGGACAGATTCACCTACCTTTCGCCATTATTTGGCTGCCGCCGATGTAGCCGTACAGCTTCGCTCTAGGTCTCGCGGGGAAACCTCTGCCGCTGCACTCGACTGCTTGAACTATGGACTACCCACCATCGTCAATGCCTGTGGCTCAATGGCCGAACTACCACTTGATGCTGTTTGGATGCTGCCCGAAGACTTTACCGATGCCGAGTTGACTCAGGCGATCGAAGTGCTGTGGAAAAACCCAGAAAAACGTCACATTCTAGGGAAGCAAGCGCAGCAGTTAGTTCACACGGTACACAACCCACGCGACTGTGCCGAACAGTACGCTGCCTTGATTGAGACAAACTACCACACAGCCAAAACCTCATCATCCGAACTGATTCAGCGCATTGCTACCTTAGAAAATGCTCCCCAAAATACTACATCATGGTTAGCCGCTGCCAGATCAATTGCTTATGCTCTGCCGAATCAACAAGCAACCCAACAATTACTTGTGGATGTTTCGGCAATTCGTCGCACCGACTTGAAAACAGGTATTCAACGAGTTGTGCGATCACTTCTGCTGGAATTACTTAATCATCCACCAACGGGATACCGCATTGAACCCGTCTATTTCACAACAGAAACAGGTCGCTGGCAATGTCGCTACGCCCGACAATACACACTCAAGTTACTAGACTGTCCAGAACAGTCAATGTCAGATGAAGTAGTTGCCCCCCAATCAGGGGACATTTTTCTTGTCTTAGACTTATTTGTCGGGTATGTCGTCCAATCAGAAAAAGCAGGTTTATTTACATGGCTTCGCAATAGTGGTGTAAAAATATATTTCACAGTCTATGACTTGCTACCTATTCTTCAGCCTCACGTCTTTCCTGCCGAAGCTAACCCAAATCATTTAGCTTGGCTACAGGCTATTTCTCGTGTGGCGGATGGTGCTGTGTGCATCTCTCGTTCAGTCGCCAACGATTTGGCGACGTGGATAAACATCAATCGAGCTGACTGCCCCAGACCCTTTAAGATTGGATGGTTTCACCTTGGTGCCGATATTGAGTCTTCTGCCCCTACTAATGGCTTGCCCAATGATGCTGAACTAATCCTCAGCACTTTGTCGAGACAACCCAGTTTTCTGATGGTAGGCACGATCGAACCCCGTAAAGGCCACAGTCAAACCTTGTCTGCATTTGAGCAACTTTGGGCACAAGAAACAAACATCAATCTGGTCATTGTGGGAAAGCAAGGCTGGATGGTAGACACGTTAATCGAAAGGCTAAACCATCATCCAGAATTGGGTAAACGGCTAATCTGGCTTGATGGCATTAGTGACGAATATTTGAATAAAGTTTATGCTGCTTGCACCTGTCTCATAGTGGCCTCTGAAGGAGAGGGATTCGGCTTGCCACTGATTGAAGCAGCCCAGCGAAAACTACCAATTATCGCTCGTGACATTCCAGTGTTCCGCGAAGTAGCAGCAGAGCACGCCTTCTATTTCAAGGGACTTGAGCCAGAACAATTAGCTATCGTTATTCAACATTGGCTGACGCTATATGAAAATGAAGCTCATCCATTGGCCGATGCAATGCCCTGGCAAACCTGGAAGCAGAGCACGGAGAAACTTTTATTCAGCATACTTAAGAACGAATGGCTACATATCGTTCAGCAACGCTCTTCTATTGATGACCCCCAAAATGTTATTGAAGAAGGTCATTAGAGAAGCAGCTATTTGGTAGTGATTTGCACTCTCTTTGTGGATGAGTCAGATGTTTTCATTGCTACGCCATCCCGTTTTCTTGCTCCTCACGTTCGCATTACCAGAGCTAATACCAATCCCATATAAAGTTGAACATAAATAATTCCTGAAACCTTTACTGGGAGAGGATTTATTCTGCTCAAGCTCATTTCTGATTGACACTACGTATTTTTATTGGCTCAGAAATGTTAAACGGTTAATTGAAATCCCTAGTTTGCGGGGATCTGCTGAGAGTCCTAGTTCCTGGGGAGACTTTGGATCAAGGATATTGAATGTTAGTGACAACGGAGTTTGCTGTTGAGCAACGGTTTCAGGAATCTGAAAGGTATAGTTTTTTAGCAGAGGCTTCCCTAGCGCGAATGTCCAAGCTGTAATCGGTTCCCCATTAGCCCTAACTTCCACAGTTTGCTGAGGATTGCGCTCAGTTAAGAAAACATCTTGAATGTTTACTGAGACTTTAAATCCTGAAGGGGGAATAAATTGAAATGGCAGATCGAGTCTTGCTTGGAAGCCATCTGTCCAGGTACCTCGTGCTTCTGGAACTGACCACCCTTCCTCTTGATAAAGAATTGATTGTGGGTAAGTGATATGAGTTCCATCAGCTTTAGCTTTCTCACCAAAGAAAGCAAGAGTTGAATCTGCGGATAGAA
>JBBSCL010000607.1:0-2742 GCA_038250345.1 Leptolyngbyales cyanobacterium | reverse complement strand
GAACTCGCAGTGTAGAGGTGCAACTGTCTGGATCTAACCCCGTTCAATTAACACCAGATTTGCTGATTATTCCAGTGCCAGGACACACCAAAGGGCACACAGTCTTGCTTTACGACAATACATTTCTATTTTCAGGAGATCATCTTGCCTGGTCGAGCGATCGCGATCAGCTCATTGCCTTCCGTTCTGCCTGTTGGTATTCGTGGGCAGAATTAACGCGATCGATGCATCAACTAGCAGAATATTCATTTGAATGGGTTTTACCGGGGCACGGTCGCCGCTATCATACAGACCGCAAAACAATGCAGCAACAGATGCAGCGTTGTTTGGATTGGATGGCACAGATGTAGCAGGTGTTGAGTTTCAGATTTCAGGTTTCAGATGAAGGAAACTACCTCATTCAAGCGAGAAAGGCGATGTTTTGCTGTGATGTTTCTTCATTTTGGCGGACATAATTTTTGTCTACAAAAATGCCTCCATTAAGGAGGCAGGTTGTAATGATTGAAGTGAAGATAATCTCTAAGGTTAGTCTTTAGAGATAAAGTCTTGTCCCTGTTTGATCGCTTGTTGACCAATATTTCTGAAAACCCAGCCTAATGCTAAAGCTAAGGGAAGAATAACAATGAGTAAACGCCAGTCCATAAATACCTCTCAGCCCGTTGATAAATTTTTTTGAATGATTCTCATACTTCTGTTTTATCGTATGTGAGTGCGTTTTACTAGCCCTTTTGTAAAAAGACTGGTTTGTTAAAATTGCTGTGCGGCTAGTCGATTATGATCTCTTTTGATCATTTGGCAATAAACTCTATATTCGTTCCTTTTCTAGCATGGACGAGGGCGAGCTGCTCATATTTCTGGGCGTGTTTAATCAGATCAGCAGCCTCGGTTTCTGGCAGTTCGCGAATCACTTTGCCGGGAATGCCCATGACCAGCGATCTCGGTGGCACATCTTTTGTGACTACGGCTCCGGCTCCAACAATGCTGCCTGATCCAATCCGAACGCCGTTCAGTATGATCGCCCCTATCCCAATCAGGCAGCCTCGTTCTACGTGAGCGCCATGAATCACAGCACGATGTCCTACTGTGACGTAATCTTCTAACAACGTGGGTTCTCCGGGATCGCCGTGCAAAACGGCTCCATCTTGAACATTGCTGCTTGCCCCAATTCGGATTTCTTCAACATCTGCGCGAACGACCGCGCCATACCAAATGCTGGCTCCTCGTCCGACGGTGACCCGACCAATGACCGTGGCATTATGAGCTACAAAAGCTGCTTCTGATAAATCAGGAGAGTGAGCAAGGGCAGAATGTAAAATGCGATCGCTAAAACTATCTAAATCAACCACACAAGTTACCAAATTCAAGTAAAAGTGTCATTAAATTGCCTAGGAAGGCTGTAAACCTTCCTGAGTATATAATGGAGCCATTGGCACTGATGCATAAGACAGGCAAACTCGCCATCAATGATAAACCTTGCATTACAATACCCAATTTTTGGTCCTGAAATTCAGTGCCCCCATTGCCGCCAAACAATTCAGGCGCTAACGCTGACAGATACCTATCTCTGCCAACGTCATGGAGCATTTGAAGCAGATTCTAAAACGAGTGAACTGGTTCATCTCCAGTCTGGGCGGCACTGGAAGCAGTGGGAGAACGAATGGTATCGTCAACATACCCATCCTGATGGCATTCGTTTTGAAATTCACGAAGCGCTCGATCGCCTTTACACACAGGGATATCGGGCAACTCGTGTGATTATTGCTAGTCGTTACCAAGAACTGATTAATACTTATTTAGAGCGGAGTGCGCCTTGGCGGGGGCAAACTGAACCAACGAAACCTCGTCTTTATGGTTTACCCGTAGAGTTTAGCCCCGATGCCGAACAAAATCCTTGCTGGGAAGTGATTAACTTCGATTTGGAAAAAGAACCAGGGGCACCTGTACGCTATCCCTACTTTCGGTTGTTTGAGTAAGCTATAAATCCAAACTTAAAACTTAAAGCCCTACTCTTTCCAAATTTGCGGCTGCTGAAACCGATAGACATCGCCAATCACCTGTACCCAACCATCCGCAAGTGATTCAAGGATGCGATCGCCTTTTTCAGCCGTGGCAGTTGTGGGGTCACCAATTACGCCACTACGGCTAATGTCGCGCGTCATCCAGGGAATGGGGAGATTGCGTTCCAGGGTAAGTAAGCTATCGTGCGGTAAACCGTGCGGATACTCTGCTTTGGCGAGATCCATTTTTACCTGGTCGGGCAAAATCGACAGCAGCAGGCTAGTTTCCGCATCACCCGCATGAATGCCTAACTGCGCTTCCTTTTCGGTCAATAGTTGCTTGGTAATGTTGGGCGCTCTCCAAACGAAAAATGGAAACACCTCAAAATCATCGTGAATTTGGTGTAAATCTCGCGCCACAATTTCCATAATTTGCGGTTGTCCCCCGTGGGCGTTGAGCAAAATAAACTTCCGAAATCCAGCCCGATAAATGCTTTCGCCCACTTCCATCAGTAGTGCAATTAGGGTTTGTGCGGTCAACGTTACGGTGCCGGGGAAATGCCAGTGTTCGTTCGATTTGCCATAGTACAACGAGGGCAAGGCGTAAGCGGGAATCGCTGGATCGAGTTGATGCAAAGCTTTACCCAAGACAGATTGAGCGATCGCGCTATCGACTATCAGCGGCAAATGAGGTCCGTGCTGCTCGATCGCTCCAATCGGCTGAATGATCACCACCCGATCTTTG
>JBBSCL010000606.1:0-2750 GCA_038250345.1 Leptolyngbyales cyanobacterium | reverse complement strand
GCTATTCCAGTCGGCAAATGAGTAATTCGTACCGCTGTCTCCACCTTGTTGACGTTTTGCCCACCCTTACCACCCGCACGAGTGGTCGTAATCTCCAGATCTTTATCAGGAATATCAAGCTGCACGGTGTTATCCAGCAAAGGCATCACTTCAACCCCAGCAAAACTGGTTTGCCGCTTATCATTGGCATTAAATGGCGAAATTCTTACTAAGCGGTGAGTTCCTTTTTCTGCCTTCAAATAGCCATAGGCATATCGCCCCTCAATTTCTAGCGTTGCAGATTTAATCCCTGCTTCCTCTCCTTCAGACATTTCCGACAGGTGAACAGTATATCGTCGGGCTTCTGCCCAGCGGGTATACATTCGCAGCAACATCTCTGCCCAATCTTGAGCATCCGTTCCACCCGCTCCGGCATTAATCGTTAGCACAACTCCTTTTTGGTCGTATAGACCTGATAAAAGCTGCTCCAATTCCCATTGATCCAAAGCGCGGCTCAATTGGGTCACATTGGATGTTGCTTCTTCCAGTAAGGCATCATCGTGTTCCACTGCCAGCAATTCCAGCACAGCTTGGGCATCTTCCAAGTTTGCTTGCCACTGATGAAGCTGCTCTAAGCTAGATTTCAGGTCGTTCAGTTCTTGCAAGATCTTTTGGGCGCTGGCTTGGTCATCCCAAAAGCTATGTTGGGCGGCGACCTGCTCCAAATCCTTAATTTTGGCGGTTAAAGCGGCAACGTCAAAGATAGTCCTGAGCTTTGCCCAGGCGATCGCTTAGCACACCAATCTCACGCTTAACTTCCAGCACTTCCATTGCGATTTAATCTCTTAATCAATCTGTAATTATCAACAGTAATGCACCCACTTCGTTTAAGCGCAGGCATCTTTACATTCGGCAATGAATTAGCCAATAACACATTTAGCTGATAACACACGCCTTCAAATTAAGAAGCTACAGCTTTGTAGCGGTAGCTTTCAAATACTTTAAGACTGGCAATGTGATAAGCGCGATCGCGAAAAAATTAACGACGAGAAAAAGACATGACGATTTGCAGCACATACCAAAACAGCAGCGCAACCGAGGCGAATAGCTCTAGTGAAGCTGCCACATATTGATCTGTTGAGTAGTTGTGTAGCACTTTGGAGGTGTCATATAAAATTGCCGCCGATGCAAACACAACCATAATGAACGAAAAGAACAGACCCAGAGTAAAGCCAAAAATCGCACTGCAAATAATTACGCCTAGGGCAATAAAACCACCAATTGCAAGAATGCTGCCTAAAAACGAAAAATCTTTTCGGCTAATAAAAACCACCGCTGTCAAACCCGCAAACATCGTGAGTGTCAAGATTGCCGCTGTTGGAATCACGTTGGGATCGGAGAAGCGCGCCGCGATGTAGAGCAAGGGCGTAAAGAGAATTGCCTGGACGACCACAAACAGCGCTAACCCGGCATACTGACTGCCTATAGAATCTGCTTTGGCAGCTAATCCTCTTGATAACCAGCCCAAAAGCATAAACACTCCCAAGACAGCAATCCAGCTAAATTGACTGCCCGTCATTAGACTTGTTAAAACGGCTGCAATTCCTGACTGAAACAAAAAATAAGACACGAGAGCAAACGCAAGCACTGCTCCTGCCAAATGGATATATGTTTTTTGGATGAACTTGGCGCGTTCAGTCGGGCGGGATTGAGCAGCAGTAACCATGGAACAACTCCTTAAATTAGGCTATAAACTTTTATCTGCGATCCTAGCAAAAACATTCTCGAAAAGCCCTTTGCTGCTAGCAACTCAACTCTTTAGCGCTGAGTTTGAGCATTTTCAAACTCTACTTTTATTAGATTTTAGTAGCCCTGAAAGGCTGACTTTTCTTAAAAACTGGATTGTGTTGCGTTCAACTTGTTTGCGTGTTTATGCCGAATCTTCAAAAGGGCACCCCGCAACAGTACCGTAAATCGACGATGGTTTATACCCCTCGGTCTAACGAGAATGAGCTTAACTCTGATGTGAAAGGTGACTTGCAAATGATAGCTACTCAACCCTGCGTTCGTTCTCGCGGAATGGAATTGTTGGTTTCCTACCACCACAATCCCTCAGTTAGGCTACGTAATCAACTCGTTCAAATGAATGCGGGTTTGGTCAGAAAAATTGCTCATCGGGTGAGTCATCAGTGTGCTGAACCTTACGAAGATTTAGAGCAGATCGGGTACTTGGGTCTAATTCGGGCGATCGAGCGGTTTGATCCCAATCAAGGATGTGCATTTAGCTCGTTTGCGGTTCCCTACATTCGCGGCGAGATGCTGCACTTTCTTCGCGATCGCAGTTCTACCGTTAAGATTCCCCGTCGTTGGCAACAACTCAACAAAGCCGGACAAAAAGCTCGCGAAGAACTATCGGAAGCGTTTGGTCGCCAGCCTACAGATGATGAAATTGCAACCCACCTTGGAGTTTCGGTCTACGAGTGGCGCGAAAGCCGAATGGCAACTAGAAATCGTATGCCTTTGAGCTTAGATGCCACCATTAGCCAGCAAATTGATTCTCCAATGACGTTGGGCGATACTTTGCCCGATTCTCAGTACCAAAACTTGCAAATTTTGGAGGAAGATCGGCAGCAAATTCAACGGGCATTGGGTCAATTAGAAGAAAAAACTCGTCAGGCGATCGAGTTTGTCTTCATCAAAGATTTGTCTCGGAAAGAAGTCGCAGAGAAAATTGGTGTAAGCCCCATGACAGTGACTCGTCGGCTTCATCG
>JBBSCL010000605.1:0-2751 GCA_038250345.1 Leptolyngbyales cyanobacterium | reverse complement strand
CCAGGGGTTTGCATCAGCAAATGCAGAGATGCCAGCATGGATTCCAGCCCTGCATTGTAGGTTTCATCCAAAATTACGATGTCATTTAGCAAATCGTAACGTTTGGCGCGTCCACTTGGAAGCTCTACGATGATTCCTTGCGCAAGTGGCAACCAGTCTAAACTCAACGCTTTAGCCACCGTTAACGCTGCCAGATAATTGAGGGCATTATGGCGACCCGGCAGGGGCAAGGGGAAATCGATGCTATCGACTCGCAGTGTGTTTACGTCGATCAAGTGCCCGTGAATATCTCCCCCTTCTAGCCCAAACGTTAGGGTTTTACCTTGCCAAACGTCGGCGGCTGTTTTGAGTAATAAAGGATTGTCATAGTTGAGAATGGCGATGCCGTCAGCGGAAAGTTCGGCTAGGAGTTCGCATTTTGCTTGGGCGATCGCGAGTTCCGATCCCAGCCGCTCAATATGGGCTGTGCCGACGTTAGTAATCACGGCAATGCTAGGTTGAGCAATTTTTCTCAGCAACGCAATTTCTCCTCGCCCTCGCATCCCCATTTCCACGATCGCATAGTCATGGCTGGCATTTAGTTCCAATAATGTTTTGGGCACCCCAATCTCGTTATTGTAATTTGCCTGAGTTTTTAAGACCTGGGATGAACCGGGGATGGAATGCGAGAGAACGGCAGCAATTAGCTCTTTGGTGGTCGTTTTGCCAACGGAACCCGTGACAGCAATGACTGGAATGGTGAATTGACTGCGCCACCAGTGGGCGATCGCCTGATATGCCACCAAGGTGTCCTCTACTTGGATCAAAGGAAAGGACGGCTCAGCCAATTGGATGTCGGAGTATGCACTCAAAAATCTCTGGTCTACAATTGCCGCGATCGCGCCCTTTTCAAAGGCTGTCGTCACAAATTGGTGCCCATCAAATTGCTCACCGCGCAATGCCAAAAACATTTCCCCAGGTTGGAGAGAGCGAGTATCTGTGGCTATCCCTGTTGCCAAAGTCGTTAGTGCGCGATCGGCTACATGGAATGGAGTAGCGTTTAGCAAATTAATAAACTGAGTCAGGGTTGCTTGACAGGGCATAGGGCGGCAATTAAAAAAGGTCTAGCTGCCATTGAACGCCTAACCCCTACCCATTGGCAAGGCTTTAACAAAAAAAAGTGGAGAGAAGTCTCCCTCTCTCCACATCTCTCACCTCATCCAAGCTAGTTGCTGGGTTCCATAGGAATCACATCCAACGAGCTTGAAACTTTAAAATGTTGAAAATATGATCTTCTGAAGTTAAGAATAAGTATCTCAAAGCCCATATTTAAAACTTCAACAATCAGCCAACAATCAAGTCTCAAAAGCTTCAAGGTTCTAAGTGACATCTATAGATTCGTATCAAGACATCCCATAAGCACCGATGTTTTCTCCAGAAAATAATTTCTTTACAGTTCACTTATGCGCTGACCCGAATATATACGCAGAGATTGTCACCTGCAACCCATCCCAGAACTCTTTACAGTACCTTTATCTAAGTGGAAACTCTAGATTGGATTAAGCAATCCCAAGAAACCCAGTGAGGAGAAACCCAGCGAGGCGGTCATTTCCTTTTACTATTACTATTACTACCTGATGTGCAACTAAGGTCAGCCCACCCTGCGGGAAAGTCGCACATCGCATATCACTTCATAAACAAACGTACTTTTATCACCCGTCTTTTTAGCTGAGTGAAGTTATGTAGGATAGATTACGTTGATGCTTACTTGCTCCCTCAGCAATTTTGTCACGCCACAAAAGCTCTTTGCATGACTCAAGATAATCAAGACGTATCTTCCCCGCCCTCCATTCCTTACTCTCCGCCTGACTGGTTGCGTTTGCAAAAAGCGTTATCAGTTGAAGCCGATCGCGGGTTTAACGACTTGCAAGGCAAAAAACATCGGTTCAGCGAATTTCTCAGTCTTTCTTTAAATCAGCCCCCCGAACCGCTTTCTTCGGATGATCAGCGTCGTTGGCAGACACTGGGTAGTCAGTTCACTACCTATTCTGAGATGAGCTTTGCCCAGCGTCAGCACCTCGTGGCAGACACGCGACGCTTTTTGCATCAGGCAAGGCAAACCTGGGAACACAGCAGCGACAGAAGCGGAGAAGCAGGGAGCAGCAATCAGACAACAACTCAAAATATTTCCTATGGAGACGCTGCGCGTGGACAGAGCCAATCCAAAGGACTTACAAAACTCCAAATATCTCCTACGGAGACACTACGCGAACCGAACTCCAAACTCGTTCGACTGAGCGCTCACGCCGAAGTCCAAACTCCTGCTTCCTCAGCACTTTTGAGCTTGGATCAAGCGCTGACTTATCTATCTGGTGTCGGTCCTAAAAATGCAGAGAAGCTGGCGAAACTGGGGCTTTTGACCGTGCGAGATTTGCTCTACTACTATCCGCGTGACCATATTGATTATGCCCGTCAAGTGAAGATCCGCGAGTTAAAGGAAGGAGAAACTGTAACATTAGTTGCATTTGTGAAGCTCTGCACTTGTTTTAGCAGTCCGCGTAACCCTAAGCTGACGATTTTAAACGTGGTGGTGAAAGACAATACTGGGCAGCTAAAGCTGAGTCGATTTTATGCCGGGAGTCGCTACAGCAATCGCGGCTGGCAGGAGCAGCAAAAACGGCAGTATCCGCCCGGAGCGGCGATCGCGGTTTCAGGGTTGGTCAAGCGCGGCAAGGAGGGCATGACAATTGAAGATCCAGAAATTGAAGTGTT
>JBBSCL010000604.1:0-2754 GCA_038250345.1 Leptolyngbyales cyanobacterium | reverse complement strand
TAGCCCGATCGCGTCGCTCGAATCAGGTGAATAATGTCTGTGAGCAGATAAGGCGCATTAGGCAAAAAAGCGAAAAAAACCGCAAAGGCTACCCACCAAAGCAATGTGCGAGAAGTGGAGCGGCGGCGATAAAGCCAAAAGCTCAAGGCAAAGGGAATAAATGCTAGAAATAAATTCCAAATAATCCAGCCGCTATGCCGATTAAACACTTCTAGCGAGTTTGCAAGAATTTCTCTCATAAAATTTCAATCCTGTCTATCTTCCCTGTCTTAACACAGAGTTGTTTCATACCTGCGGGAAGTTATCGGTGCAACACCTGAATATGCATGAATAAATAGTTTAAAGCTGTAGACATGATCATCATCTCTCATCTAATAGGCTTTAATTTGAGCAGCTTTGATAGAGCGTCTTAAATGTGGGTGAGGAGCGATCGCATGTTACGAATATGGCTATTGCTGATTTTGTTAGTGTTTGCTGCTATAGAACCGGTTGCAGCGGAAAGTTCTTTTCCCTTGGATGCTGCTCCTGTTTCAGCCGCACAATCGAATACCGATTGCCCCGACTCTTTGATACCCAATGCAGCCGATCCGCTGTTGTGTTCACCAGAAGATGCTGATGCTTTGGGGCAAGTGAGATCGGTGGCTGAGTTGCAAGATGTGCAGCCGAGTGATTGGGCATATCAAGCCGTAAAAGCGTTGATGGAAAAGTATGGCGTAATTAGTGGGTATAGAGATCGCACCTTTCGAGGCGATCAGTCTTTGAGCCGTGACGAATTTATAGCCGTATTAAACCAAGTTGCAACCAAAATCGAGCAGTTATTTATTGCGGGAGAGTTAGGCAAAATCCGCGAAGATGTGGCGACGATCCGGCGGCTGCAAACGTCTTACGGCAGTATTTTGAATGGAGAGGGCGATCGCGCCAACACGTTAGACCTGCTGACTGCCCAGCTAGAAAAACAGCAGTTTTCCACCACCACCAAATTATCTACCCAAGTAGTAGCGGCGCTGAGCGATGGCACCAATGCCCAAACGACGGCATTAGCCAGAGTTCGTCTCACCTTCGATACTAGCTTTTCAGGCAGCGACCTCCTGCGAACTCAGCTAGAAGCAGGCACAAACAGCGGCGATGCCATTAGCAATCGCCAAAATCGGGGATCAAATTTGCTGGGCACAGTGGGAATTTTGGCAGATGGCGGCGGCTTAGATTACGTCGCGGTGCCAAATGCGGTTCAAATCAGCAAGCTTTATTACACGTTTCGCCCTGCTAAAACGCTGACGTTGACCGTAGGCGCTCGGCTGAATCCGCGTGATTTCATTGACTACAATCGGTTTGCCAACGACTCACTCACCAATTTTTCCTCCAGCTTTTTCATGAACAATCCGCTGATCGTGCAAAATCAAGTGGATCGTCTAGGTGGCGCGGGGGCTGCTCTTGCTTGGAAGCCGGGTGAAAACTCCCCTTTCACAATCCGATCGCTCTATGTTGCCACTGATGCGGAACAGCCAAATTCAGGAGGGAATGGCGGGTTGTTTGGCGATCGCAATCAGGCTAGCGTTGAGGTCGAATATGCCTTCAATAAAAATCTGGTAACCCGGCTGCAATACACCGCTGCCACAGTTAACAGCACGGCAATTAATGCAGGCGGATTTAATTTTGAATGGGCACTCAATCGGCAGTTTGCGTTTTTTGGTCGTGCGGGTATCGGCAGTTATAGCGGATTCAATACCGCGCTCAACCAAACTCTAAATTTGACCCCCTTCACTTGGGCGGTCGGTGCCACGGTGCGGAATATTGGCATTCCTGGCTCGGTCGCAGGCTTGGCGATCGGAATGCCATTTGTTGAAAAAGATCTGGGTAATGCTACCCAAACAAATCTCGAAGCCTATTACAGCTTTAATTTGAATGACAGCGTGAGTTTCAGCCCCGCTTTGCTAGTGATCAGCAATCCCAATAATCGCTCCGTTGGCACTATCTGGGAATGGGTGCTGCGGTTGGTTTATGCCTTTTAGAGATGAGATCTCTGATAGGTTAATGAACCAAATCTGGAAACACTGCTTGCACGGCAGGATGGATCAGGCGATTGGCTTGAACATTTAATCCCTTTGCCAAAGCGGGATCTTTGTCTAGGGCTGCTATGCCGAAGTTTGCCAGTTTTAGCACGTAGGGTAAAGTGCTGTTGTTTAATGCTTGGGTCGCTGTCCAGGGAACGGCTCCGGGCATGTTAGGCACGCCACAGTGGACTACGCCAGCCTCTACATAGGTCGGCTGAGAATGAGACGTGGGACGGATAGTTTCGATGCAGCCACCCTGATCGACTGCCACGTCTACAATCACGGAGCCGGGGCGCATGGTTTGGACTAGCTTACGAGAAACCAGGACGGGCGCTTTGCTTGCCAATACCAGCACCGCTCCTACTAATAAATCTGCTGTGGCAACAGCGGCTTCAATTTGAGCCGTGCTGCTGTGAAGTAGTTCTACCCTAGAGCCAAAGATGGATTCTAGATAGGACAGGCGATCGACGCTGATATCTAAAATAGCGACTTGGGCACCCATGCCGATCGCAATTCGGGCTGCTTCGGTTCCCACGATGCCTCCACCCAAAATTACAACTTTACCGGGTGTGACTCCAGGAATTCCACCCAACAAAACGCCCCGTCCTCCCTGCTGCCGCTCTAGATAGTGGGCACCAAACTGCACCGCTAATCGTCCAGCGATGATGCTCATTGGAGCCAGTAAGGGCAGGCGTTTATCGGG
>JBBSCL010000603.1:0-2757 GCA_038250345.1 Leptolyngbyales cyanobacterium | reverse complement strand
GGTGCAATGGGCAAAAAAGTGTTCTCCATCGGATAGCAAGTAGTTGAAAATTCCGGCGGTGGCGAGAACTTGAGTGATGCTGTTCAACACGGGATAAAGCTGGTCTAGAGGCGGTTTTTCGACAGGGAAGTGTTGCCGCAAGGTTTCTAAAATTCTGCAAAATGCCTGCTCACTGTCAGTTTGCCCTACAGGGCGATAGTAAGTTCCTGGCTCATACACCAAATCATCCAAGTTGCCGTTGTGAGCAAAAGCCCAGTAGCGCCCCCACAGTTCCCGCTGAAAGGGATGACAGTTTTCTAGGGCAATGCCGCCATGGGTCGCTTTGCGAATGTGGGCGATCACATGTTTGGATTTGATCGGGTAGTGCTGCACTAACTCAGCAACGGGAGAGGCGATCGCAGGTTTTTCATCCAAAAATATTCGGCAGCCTAAGCCTTCAAAAAAGGCAATGCCCCAACCATCGCGATGTTCATCTGTTTTGCCGCCCCGTGCTGCAAACCCTTCAAACGAAAAGCAGATGTCGGTCGGCACATTGCAGTTCATCCCCAACAGTTGGCACATAATCAAGTAGGTTACACAGCAGAAAAATCAGTGATGGAGGCGATCGCAAGGTGTCGTTGAAGCGATTGGATATCGCGATCAATGTCGTTGCTCCAGTGATCTGCAATCCGGTTTACGAGTTCAAACGTCTGAGAATTGCTAACAACTCAATAGCTCAAGGACGAGTGGTATAAGGATTGCCCTTTCTTATCGCAACTCTTCAAATTCTTCCTCTGTAATACCAATCTGTTTCAAAATTTCATAAAACAACCAGCTACCAATTTCAGCCTTGCCATGAATTGGAATGGTAGTCGATCTCCCATCAGCATGTTTCCAGCGCGCATGACTTCCCTTCTGGCGAACCTTTTCAAATCCCAGCTTTCGAGCCACTTTCTCTAGCTCACTGGCTTTAGCTGGCATTTGCGATGACTAACTCAACATCCCGTGGAAGCAGTTTTCCTGCTTCTAAATATTCCTCTCGAATCATCTCAAACACGTTAGCTAATTCTGCCCTTGCCTCGTCGGGTGTTTCTCCCCAAGCATGGCATCCCGGTATGGCAGGAACATAAGCAACAAATGTACTATTATCGTCAGGTCGCACAACCGTTGTGTAATTTTGTAGAGACTTCATGGCAGAAACTCAAAGACGCTGAGTATCAGTTCAGTTCCAGCATATACCCCATTCCTTTATCTATACCTAGATAGTTTTATACGGTCACATCATAGATCTTCATCAAAGGGATATAAAACAGTTTACATCGCAGAAAAATCGGTGACGGGTGCGATCGCGATTCCCTGGGCGATCGCGGCTTGTAGCTGGCGATCGTCCACCGTCACCGAGGGGCAATTTAAACTCAGCGCCAATGCAATATACAGCGAATCATAAACCGCTAGCTGATGCGCCAACCCAATCTGCAAACCTTGGGGTAGCAAGTCGCTAACCAATACAACTTGCAGTGGAAGAGCGAGTAAATTCTCAACGGATTGTGACGCTTCAGATTGCGCCAAATTAAGAAAGCGAACTCTTTTCCATAAAACATTGACACATTCAAGCAAGCAAAATTCCGGGATGAAAAGTTGCGTACCTTGAATACTTTGAGCCATTAAAGCCTTTGTGTTTTGGGTATAAGTATCTGCGATGAATTGCTGAATCAAGACGCTTGCATCCACTACATACCTTTCCGCCATTGTTCCCGTTCCTCTAAAATCATCTCGCTACCCGTTGGCTCTCCCGATCTTGGGATGATCAGGTTTAGGTCGATTGAATCAAAGACTTCTTGAAGTTTTCGAGGATCAGGCATTTTGACAGGCGGGATTGAGCGATCGCGTAGGCGTTCATCCACAACGTTAGCAACCACAACTTTAAGTTCTTCTAATGTCATTTCTGCAACTTTTGGAGATGTCATCACACAAGTCCTTTTAAATCGTTAACTGTTAAAACTGTCCAACTAAGGCAGGTACACACCGTTCACATAACAATGGATGGTCTTCAAACTCGCCCACATGGGTGGAATAGTTCCAGCAGCGATCGCACTTTTTGCCATCTGCATCGACAATACCAATCGCGATCGCCTCAGTTTGCGCCGTATATTTGCCATCGGCTAAGCGATCAGTTGAATCCAGTAGCTCAACTTGAGACGTGAGAAAGAGATAGCGTAGCTCATCGACACAATTTTCATTCAGGCTATCAGATTGTTGGAATGCTGCCAATGTTTGCTTAAGTCCGGCATCGGGAACATACAGCAGCAGCTTTGCCTCTAGGGAAGAGCCGATCGCTTTGGCAGTCCGAGCTTGTTCCAATACTTTGTTGACTTCAGTACGAATCTCGCGGATTTTGACCCATTTTCCGGCAAGTTCTGGCTGATTCCAATCTGGCTCCAGTTTCACCCAACCTGCTTCAAACACCGATTGGTGCGGCGTAGCGTAGGGCAAAAACTGCCAGATATCTTCAGCCAAGTGAGACAGGACTGGGGCGATCGCCCGTGACAGGTTTTCTAGCGCCACCCAAATCACCGTCTGGCAACTGCGACGACGCGGAGAGGTTGCGGAACTGATGTATAACCGATCTTTGGCAATATCCAGATAAAAGTTAGACAGATCGACTACACAGAAGTTTTGGACGGTTTGGAAGAAGCGGAAAAACTGGAAGGTTTCAAAGGCATCGGTCACGTCGCTGAAAACCTCGGTAATCCGGTGCAGCATATAGCGATCGAGTTC
>JBBSCL010000602.1:0-2773 GCA_038250345.1 Leptolyngbyales cyanobacterium | reverse complement strand
GACCAACGTTGTGCCCATGCGTCGCCTTGCCTCGCGCCCCTGCATATCGTTTTGGGCAGAGATCATGTCATTCATCACCCGAACGATCGCTTCAATTTGTTCGGCGACAATCTCAGGAGGCACAATGCTGTCTGCCGTCGCAACTTCCGCCAACAGCGCTTGAATTTGCAGCTTCAGCGATTGAACCGCAAGCTGGCTGGCAACTTCGCCGCCTTCGTGCCCACCAATGCCATCGCACACGGCTACCAATCGAGGAAAAACTTGATCGTTTGTTTTCGTGCCATCGGGGTAACAGGCATCTTCATTGTGACCCTGTTGCGGTCCTGGATCGGTGGCGCTGGAAATTTGCAGCCGTAAAGGGAGTTGAGCCGTTTGTTCCAACAGTAGTTGGTTAAGCTGTGCCGCGATCGCTCCCAGTTCAGCCCCCTCTTCATGCATTTCTCGGCAGAGTTTTTGCAACGGCTCTGCAACCTCTGGTTTTGCCTGGTCTAGCCACCCCAACCAGACATTTGCTAGATCGGCTAACCCTAACATTGGAACTTCTAACGCCGCTTCATCTTCGGTGGCAAATAGCGCCTCATCAATAAAAAGCTGACACAAGCGCACCCGCCATCCTTCCACCCGAATATTATCGGCAGCAAGCAAACTGGCGCTGACTCCCTGTTCGGCTAAGGGACTCCACAGTTGTAATAACTGCCATAACCAATAAACTTGACGGGCTGCGGTTGCCTGTGCCCACGATTGAGCGATCGCGGGCAACAAATTACCCTGTTTATCTAAAGGCACATTTTCTAATAAGAAAATTTCGTCAGTGGGGCGATCGCCGCTCTCAGTACACAGACCATGAACTTCGGGGATATGCAGCCGATAAGCATAGAGATACAAGTATGGCAATAAAGCATCCGGCAACTCTACTGTCGGAAAATCGGGCTGTAGACCGGGCTGCGTATCTAACCAAATTTGTGGAGCTTTAACAACATATCGTCCGCATACCTGACTATCAACAGGGATCTGGAGTACCGCCTTTCCCACTGCCCAAAGATAACGATAAACCAAAGGACTTTGGCAGTTTTTACAAACGCTACTGCCAAAATCATTCAGCGGAGTTGCACAGTTTAGATTAGAACAATAGATTTGGGGTTGGAAAGAACTCATATCACGACTGAAGGAGATGCTTAAAAAGAGGATGCCGACCTAAACCTAAGAGTATGACTTAACACGGCGGGAGCATATCAACTTGGCAGATCGCCGAATCGCCTTCATCACGTAGCCCCTTTTCCAAAATAGAAGAAGGGAACCCGGAATCTCAAAGTCTCTCTCCGCCCTAGGAGAAGGATTTAGCGTGTAGCTTGCTTCCCAAAGGGTGAGCAATCGGGAAAGTCGCACATCGCGTTTTACAAGGTGGACTAATCATAACAGCCATTCTACAAATGTCTGGATGGAGAAATGGGAATAAAAGTTGTATCTGTGAAGCGTATGAAGCGTTTGGTTTGAGTCCTGAAATCAGCCTGATTCAGACAGCGGGCATAAATGAGTTGATTTTCAACCTAGACTGGCAAGGAAGAGGCATCTCAAAAAGGTGTGTGCCTCCTTCGCAATCCTTTGTCGAGATGGGCTACAGTAGGAAAACACAGCCATCTTTAACCTAGAACACTAATGGCATCTTCTTCATCGATCGCGGTTCGAGAACTGCCGATTTTCCCATTGCCCGAAGTTGTGTTATTCCCAGGAAGACCACTTCCGCTACACGTTTTTGAATTTCGCTACCGAATCATGATGAACACGGTCTTGGAAAGCGATCGCCGATTTGGCGTAGTCATGTGGGATCAAGCCCAAGGCAAACCCGCTTCCGTTGGCTGCTGTGCTGAAATTATTCAATTCCAGCGCCTGCCAGACGACCGCATGAAAATTCGCACTCTCGGACAGCAGCGTTTTCGTGTTTTGGAATATGTTAGAGAAAAGCCTTATAGGGTCGGCTTGGTCGAATGGATTGAAGATAATCCCCCGGAACAAAACTTAAAACCCTTGGCGGAAGACGTTTCACAACTTTTGCAAGATGTTGTCCGGCTGTCTGCAAAGTTAACGGGTGAACCCATTGAGTTACCCGACACCATGCCGCAGCTTCCATTGGAGTTGTCTTATTGGATTGCGAGTAACTTGTATGGGGTTGCCGAAGAGCAACAAGCCCTTCTAGAAATTCAAGACACTGCTGCCCGCCTTGACCGAGAGGCAGAAATCTTAACCTCTACTCGTAATCACTTAGCGGCTCGCACGGTATTAAAGGACACTTTGGATGACACACTTCAGTAAAAGCTTAAAGCGTCACCTTCAAATTTTGAATGGAGCATCGTATAAATAGGCGAAATCATAAGTGTCTTTACCGAAATGCATGAGTGTTGAAGGCTACATTTGCGGAAAATACTGACTAAACCTTCAAAAAGTAGCAAATCGAGTAAAGATTCGACGAATACTCAAGGTATTGCTAGGCAAGCTCAATTTAGTGCGGGTAGGATTACGGCATAAAGCTCATTAATTCTTCAGCACAAGGTTGTTTATGCAGACGCTACTGATTCGTCCTCAGAAAACTTATATTGAAACCGCTGCTGTTTTGCAACCAGAAGGTTCGCTAAGCGATAACACCGTCATTTGGTTTCTCCAGCAAGTTAATGCTGCTGTGATGTGTGAAAAGCACTCCAGCGTAGTGATTGATCTGAATCAGGTTGGTTCAATTGATAGCGCAGGACTAATGGCGATCGTCAATGCTTTGAAGTTG
>JBBSCL010000601.1:0-2780 GCA_038250345.1 Leptolyngbyales cyanobacterium | reverse complement strand
CTAACATTGTTGCGGCAAGGGCACACAACAATCAGGGCAACGTTTTTGCCAACCAGAAAAAATTGGATGAGGCAATTCGGGCTTATACCCAAGCGATCCAACTGGATGCTAGCTATGCAGATGCTTTGTTTAACCGGGCGATCGCGTTTGATCAGAAAGGGAATCAGCAAGGCGCGATCGATGATTTCAGAAAAGCTGCTGACCTTTACAAAGCGGAGGGTAACAATGAGATGAGCGCCACATCAACCCAACGAGCCGAACAAGTGCAAAAAAACCCCACGCCTACGCCCTCTACCCAATCCATTTAGCGATCGCCTCTGTTTGTGAAGCAGACCAAGTCTTAGGGAGACACTCCGCACCGAACGCTTTGGACTTTGTGGCACTATCCAAAAGAAGTCCGAAACCCTCTCCGTTTGCACCGAGAAGGTTTCGAGCCGATGTTTTGGAGAGCAAAGGAGAAAATTTACCCTTGCTTCACATCTTTAGTCGTTTAGTTTGATCGGGTTGTTCCGGAAAACAGCCGAAATGACAGAAAAACTTAGCAGCCGTGAATCATGTTTCCTGATTTAGCGTGATGTGGCGCGTAGCAGCTCTTTGGTTTGCCCAGGTGCCATCCGCTGATTCTGTAAATCTTTTTTTGTCATCACCCAACCTTCGGATGTGTTCCTATGTCAAATGTGGTGTCCCCTGCGGTTGTTCATTATCCTGAACTTAACCAACCCCTCGATGAACGCTACCAAGTGAATGAAATTTTGGCGGCTCGTCTTTGGGGACGCACCTACCTCGCCCAAGATTTACACCGCCCTAGCCAGTCAGAGTGCATCATTCACCATTTTAAGCAGATCCCAGAAATACCAAACTATGCCGAATTGGTTCGCAGCCTATTTGCCAATGAGGCGGCACTGCTGGAAGCGTTTGGCACTCATGAACAAATTCCTCAGTTGCTTGCTTGCTTTGAGGATGACAAAGGGTTTTATGTGGTGCAGGAGTTTGTGGAGGGGCGATCGCTGAGCCAAGAATTAATCCCCAACCAACCTTGGAGCGATACCGAGGTGATAGTGCTACTACGAGAAGTGCTGGAACCTTTGGCATTTATCCACGAGCGCGGTGGGCTGCACGGAAACATCAAGCCAGACAACCTATTGCGAGGGCAGGCGGGGCGATTAGTTCTGATTGATTTTGGCAGTATGCCGCAGATCCAGCAAGAGTGCATGATGGCTTACGCTGTGGAGGGCGATTTAACGGAGGGTTCGGAGCAAGGGTATCGACCTTTGGAACAGCTTCAAGGATTGCCGTGCGCTGCCAGCGATGTGTATGCGATCGGAATGATTGCTATCCAAGCGCTGACGGGCAAACATCCGACGCAGTTTCAAATCGATTCGCAGTCGGGGAAGGTGCTGTGGCTACCTCACTATGAAGAGGCGATTGCGGCACTCAATCGTGGACTGATCGGAGTGATAAATCGGATGGTGCAGTGGGATCTATCGCAGCGGTTTAGCTCGGCTGGGGAAGCACTTGAGGCATTGCAAGCGGTGTATCCTCCTCAAAATGAGGCGCGATTCGTGAAACGTTCGCGAAGCGTCTCCGAAGGAGAATCCTTTCGGGAATCGCCCGTGGAAAGTCATCCATCTGGCACTGTGGTCACGGTAATTGTCCCTGCAACTGCACCCAATGCCCAAGCAGAGATCACTGAAACAGATAGCGAAATTATCGTAACGTCCATCACGAATCAGCCCTTCTTTCTAACACGATTGTTGATCAGCGCGATCGCCCATCCTTCTGTGCGAATTGGCGTTGGCGGCACCGCCCTGACTGCGATCGTCGCTGCGATTGGCTGGAGTTTATTGAACTCAGTCAACTGGTCGCAGCCAAACCCGATTTTGGGAAAGGTCAGCAAAAAGCTGCAAAAGCCCCAGCGTCCGGTGCAAGCTGGGGCAATAAAACCTGAGCGAACACAGACTGTCTCCAGTGCGTGGCGGCAAGATTGGACTACTGCAACCCAAACTTTACAACAAGCCGAGCAAGCCCTGGACAATGGTAATTGGTCAGAAGCACGCCAACTCACTCGGTCAATGTCTACAAAGATTCCTTATTGGATGGATAGGGGAAAAGCTCTAGAAAAACAAGTTATTGCGAAGGCGGAGGTTGATTCTAAAAATCTGCTGCAAACTGCCTACGATCGCGCTCAAGACCGTGACTTTACTGCTGCATTGACCACGCTGAAGCAGATTGTGCCAGAAACCACTGCCGGGGCGATCGCCCAAACCAAAATTGATGAATACACTGCGAAACAAGCGGTCAAAGCCCAAGCAGACCTGCAAAAAGCATACGATCGCGCCATTCTGCGAGATTTTACTGAAGCACTGACCTATTTAGGGCAAATTCCTCAAGGCACCCCTGCTGACGCGATCGCCCAGCAAAAAGTGGTGGAATATTCTCGTAAAGCACAAATTCGCGCCCGATCAATACTCAAAGCGGCTGCCGATTATGCCCAACAGCAAAACTTTTTAGCGGCGCTGACCACGCTCGAAAAAATCCCCGGCGGCTCATTTGTAGACGAAGTAATGGAGCAAAAACTGACTGAGTACAGGGCAAAGCTAAACCAACAAGCAGCCCAGTGGTTACAACAAGCCAATGCTGAGGCTGCTAGTGGACGGCAATCAACCGCGATCGCATTTCTGCAAAAAGTCTCGATTGGCACTCCTGCCTATGCCCAAGCCCGCGAACAACTCGCCGCGATCGCTCAAATCTCAGTGGCTGACCAGCGCAATTTTAATGCT
>JBBSCL010000600.1:0-2797 GCA_038250345.1 Leptolyngbyales cyanobacterium | reverse complement strand
TAGCGCCGCCACCATTAGTCAGCAGCAGTATCAGGCGGCGATCGCGCTTTGCACAGTGCTTTGCAAACGCTATGGCTTTAAGAATACGGTGACTCCAGTGCCAACCCCAACGGCAGATTTTGGTACGCGCAACTTACCATTAATTTGTGGGCATCGCGATCGCGTTGCGACTGAATGCCCCGGCACCGAAGGCGGCAGAACGGTGCGTTTGCCAGAAATTCGCATCGCAGTGAACGCTCAACTGTAATTAGCGATCGACAGGAGATCGCAATCCATCATTTGCACTCCTCCCCAACCGAGCCATAAATCTATTTCTTTTGGTAGTAGACTAAAAATTGAAACCAAGGTAGACCAATGAAGGCTATGTTTTCTAAAACGAGAAAACTATGATGGACGAGTGCAGTTTTTGCGCTCAAATAACCTTTTTCCCTTTTGCAAAGTAGGTGTTTTGCCGTGGTCAGCAGCAACGAAAAAGATAATTTAAAGGATAACTTCCTCTATCCCATTGGGCGCTATCGGGGTGAGTTTACGCCAGAGCAACTGGCTTTCAATGCCAATTTGCAAGAATTTGCTCAGCGGGTGTCTCTTATTTGTGGATTAGAAACGGGCGGCAAGATTACCTCCAAAGAGGCTTATCACCAAATCAAAGATTTATGGGCTGAGGTTAAGCGATCTAAAAAAGAATTGCTGGATCAAGTCGAACCTCCCAGACCCGATCTGCCGGAGGATACCTGAGAGAAACCTGTGTGATTCAACCAAAGATAAATTTAAGACTTCGATGACGACGCATGATTAGAAGCCCATCCGCGATCGCACGCTATGTGAGCAATGATTCATGAGTGGTGATGGCAACCGAACAGATATACTGCTTTTGGAAAATCCTCATCATGGGCAGTCTTAATTAATTTCATGAAACCCAAGGTCTACAGCAAATACATCCGCTCTAAGGAGTGGCTCGGCAAACACCCTAACTGGCTGAAATCGTTTAATTCTTGCGCCGCCTTTCCCTTCCTCCATCTGGGCAAGTCAAGCCGGGGCTACCATCGCTACAACATGCACCATACTCACTACAAAACGTTGGGGAGTGAGCGGCTCTGGTGGGATGTGGTGCCGCTAAGTATATTTGCTCATCAGCATATCGTTCATGGCGTACTTTCGTTCTACAAGCGTCCTAGCCAGCAGAAGGTTTACCCGAATTTGTGCCAACAGCTATTTCATGCTTGGTGTCGATTTATGATTTTGCTGGTCTGGTTTTGGTGGCTGATACTGCCCGTTGCTTTGATGTTGGCGTGGAAAGTGAATCAATCTGGAGTTCTGGAATTGCTCAAATAATTAGGTCTGTTTGATGATCTCGGCGATCGCGACTGGGCGAATTAATCTTCCGCAGTTAAGAATCTGCAAAATAGTCTTTAACAATGGCGAGGATGCGATCGCTGGCATGTCCATCGCCAAAAGGATTCACCGCTTTTGCCATTGCCTCATAGGCTTCAGGATTGCTTAATAACTCTGCCGCCGTCTGAAAAATTTTGGCGGGGTTTGTGCCCACCAGCTTTGCAGTTCCCGCCATGACGGCTTCGGGGCGCTCTGTGGTTTCTCGCAACACCAGCACCGGCTTGCCCAAGCTGGGGGCTTCTTCTTGCAATCCACCAGAATCAGTCAGCACTAACGTCGATCGCTGAATCGCGCTGACCAATTCGGCATAGTCTAACGGTTCGGTCAAAAACACCCTGGGATGATTACCTAGTTTTTCTTGCAGCGGTTCGCGAACAGTGGGGTTACGGTGCAATGGCAACAGCAGCGCCGTATCCGGGAACTTTTCTAATATCTGCAAAAATCCTGCCGCAATATCGAGCAACGGTGCGCCCCAATTTTCTCGCCGATGAACGGTTGCCAAGATCAGCCGATATTGATTCCAATCTAATCCGGGGATTTGGCATTGGGGTTGGCGACTTGCCACGGATAACAGCGCGTCAATTACCGTATTTCCGGTTTGGTGAATGGCTCCAGGCACTCGCGATTGATGTAAATGATCCATTGCCAGAGAGGTCGGCGCAAAATGTAGCGATGCAAGCTGAGAAATCAGGCGGCGGTTGGCTTCTTCGGGATAGGGATTGTAGAGATTATCGGTACGCAGTCCGGCTTCTACGTGTCCAACTGGAATTTTTTGGTAGAACGCCGCCAGAGCAGCCGCAAAAGCCGTGGTCGTATCTCCCTGCACAAGGACTAACCGGGGCTGTAACTTCTGAAACAAGTCCTGTAATCCTTGCAAACTCCAGCAGGTGATGTCGGTTAGGGTTTGTTTCGGCTGCATGATTGCCAAATCGCGATCGGCAGTCAGGTTAAATAGTTGCATCACCTGATCCACCATTTCTCGATGTTGCCCGGTCAAAATCACCTGGGTATCAAAGTCTGGGGACGATCGAAATTTTTGAATCACTGGAGCCATTTTAATAGCTTCGGGGCGGGTGCCAACAATCAGGCTGACAGGTATCGGAGTTTGCGGCATTGCGATCGCGGCTTTGAGAAAAACCTACAGGTTTAGATCACTCCTATCATACGCTTGGTCAGGTGTGACAATCAGGCGATCGCGACTTAAGAGAGATATCAGCCCATAAAAAACCCGGTCATGCCGGGTTTTCAAGGGGAAACGTCAGTTAGTTCGCAGAGTCAGTTCGCAGAGTAGGCAGGGAATTAAACGAAAAATGATTTAATTGCGAGTGGCACAGGTTAAAGGGCAAGCGGCATAAACCGAACTATTTTTAGGGTTTTCTTCACCTTGCAGCCAGCGCAACCAAGT